>CAZKCF010000069.1:0-3699 GCA_964551365.1 uncultured archaeon | reverse complement strand
GAGACTACTGTGGGGAAAAGAACTTTTATGTGAAGAAGCAGATGCTTGTTGACGGGCCGCACCCGGAAAACCCTTTTGTAGGAGAGCTCGCGCAGATAGCAGTCCCTGTTGGAGTTGGCGTTAAAATCGTGAACTCAACAGACGACGTCTACCTTACTGCGTTTACGAGCATAAGCGGCGGGGCAAACTTCACCATAAACGAGCCGGGAGAGTACACGCTAGTCATAGGCGAAATTTCCAGCGAATACTGGGGGATGAACAAAACACTAACCGTCTTAGGGAAAGCAACACCCGACATAAAATTCACGCCAGAAAACGCAGTAATAGGAGAGGCGCTAACAATAAAAGCCACCGCCCAGGAAACTCCGGTAGCAGACGCCTTTGTCACAGTCACAGCACCTGACGGCAGTTTTGACACGCTGGTCACCTCATCTTCGGGGGAGGTTGTTTACACTCCTGCGTCGGTGGGAAAATATTCGGTGAAGGTTGAGAAGAAGGGGATTAGTCCTGAAAGCAGCACCTTCGAGGCCTACAACGGCATGAGGATTGAGTTTATTCCAGCCCGGCCAAACGTTGGCGAAGAAGTCACATTGACTGTCAGAAACCAGATGGGTGGCCCCGTCTCGGACGCCTCAGTACTGGTTGATGACATTATATCTGGAGTGACAGACGAACTCGGGAAATTTCGCTTGAACTTGACTGAAGACAGGTCATACAACATAAGCGTGAGGAAAAGCAGGTACTGGGATGCGATAGCAAACGTAACGACTAAGGGGGGTGTTTTCCTTAAGATAGAGCCGGAGTTGTTGGAGGCTGGCGGCAGTGCGACGGTGAGTGTGGTCAACGCCTGCGGCAAGAGGACTGAAGGCATTATTGAAGTGCTTGGTCCGGGGATAATGGAGTCTGTTGTCGGAGACTCGTACGCGTTCACTCCTAAAGTCGCCGGCAACTATACTGTGAGCGTGTTTAAGGAGGGTTATAACGAGAGTGTTGTTTCAGGCGTTCTTACGGTCGAACCGCATCCCATTAAGGTTGAGTGGAAAGTGGACGGCAAAAATCTTGTTTTGCTTTTCACAATCCATGAGCAGCCTGCAGCCGGAATAAACGTGGGCTTGAGGGGTCCTGTGGAATTAAACATTACAACGGGCAACGACGGCAGGATTATTGTCCCATTGAACGGCTCGGGGGTTTATTACGTTGACGTAAACAAGAAGAACGCCAACCCCGAATACGAAACCAAGACCGAGAGCAGGGAAATCGCCAAAGAATACGATTACCCGATACTGATAGCAATCATCCTGGCAGTAGTCGGCGTCGTTATAATAATACTTGTCGGCGTGTTGTTCTACAGGAGAATTAGGGGCTACGGCGGCGGCAGCCTGAAGGCAGAACGCAGAAGTTCGCTTTCAAGACGCTGAAAACGCTATAGTAAGGCGGAATCTTTTGATTTAAATATATGATTTAGGTAAGTTTATATTGGTCACAATGAAAAAATTCTCTGCAACCCTGGTAGCCCTATTGCTTGTTGCTTGTATTACAACGGCAGCGGCTTCTGACATCGACGTCAGATTGAAACGTATTACGCTGGATGACGACAGAGTCGACGTAGGCTCAACCATAAACCTCATACTGGAACTCAGGAACGCCGACGACACCGCACTAACGACATCAGACGACATTGAGCTGACGATATACTCCGACAGTACGGTAGTCCACGAAGACACAATCCACCTGAACATCCCCGCAGGAGGATACTACAACTACAGCATAAGCTCCTCCTCCTTTGAAACAGAAGACGGAGACGACGTCTGGAGCGACAACCTCCTAGACTACGCCTGCGGAGACCACACAATAAAAGCAGAGATTGACGGTGACGTGCCATCAGACAGCGACGACGACGACCTTGAAATAGAAGGCAACGACCTGTCCTTCGTGATGGACCCAACAACACCCTCATTCGACGAAGACCTCAGAGTAATAGTAAGCGATGAAGACGGAGACGACCTAAAGAGCGCTAAAGTCAAAATCACTTACTTGGATTCAAACGACGAATGGGATGCCGACGACGACAAGACAGACGCCAAGAGCACTAACAGCAACGGTGAAATAGTGTTCAAGTTGGATAATGAGTTCAAGAACGGAGACGCCGGTATGTACCAAGTTGACGTGTGGAAGAGCGGCTACTGCAAGGAAACAACAACATTCGACCTGAACAGAGCGCTTGCAGTAACAGGTCCTGAGCCCGCCCAACCAATGGTCGGCCAGTCCTTCTCATTCAGGCTTACAAACCAAGACGGCAACGCAGTTAAAGGTGCAGTCGCTACATTAAATCCCGGCGGATACAAGGCCACGTCAGACAGCCAAGGATACTTTAGGTTCACCGTAAACGATGCGAGAGCCTACAGCCTCGCTGTGAAGGCGAGCGGGTATGATGACCCAACGTTAATAAGCTTTACTGTAAGCGAAAAGTCGTCTCTTGCGATATCAATACAGCCCACGCAGCCGGCTGCAGGCGAGCCAGTAACAATGACAGTGCTGTCTGAGGGAATACCCCTGCAGTCCGCGACAGTGCTGGTGAAGCTGCCTGACGGAACAACACAGATGCTCGTCTCAGACGGAAGCGGAAGAGCAGCATTCACTCCAACACAGACGGGAGTGTACTCGATAAACGCGAGCAAAGCAACATACAAAGACGGCACAGCAAGCTTCAACGTGCTGAAAAAATTCAACATAATACTGCCAAATGCTGAGGAATACAAGGCCGGCAATGACGTGACAGTAACCGTCCAAGACACTGCAGGAAATCCGATATCAGCAGCAACCGTGACGCTGGTCGGCACAGGCATAACAGGAGCGACAGACCCCTCCGGAAGATACAACTTCAAGCTCCCAAGCTCCGGCGAATACACCGTCAGAGTGACGAAAGAAGGATTCGCCACGCTGGAAAAGAAACTCAACTCAATGGGCATACTGGCTATAAGACTAAGCTCCAAAAACGTTGAGCTGGGAGACGGCGCCATCGTGATAACCGTCTTGGACTCGTTTGACAACAAGGTTTCCGGAGCGATAGTCGTGTCCAAGCCAGACGGGACGAAAGACACGTTCTCGAGCGACGAGTACAGCTACAAACCAGCCATGGCAGGAGAACACAATGTGACCGTTTCGAAGGCCAACTACGCTCCGACAACAGAATCGTTCACAGTCGGCAAGAAGACGGTAACACTAGACATGAAGATTGACGGCAACATGCTGACGATAACCGCATTAAGCGGGAACGAAACCGTGCCAGACCTGACAATACTCGTGAGGACGCCCACAGCAGAAAGCGAAGTAGTCACAGACGTTGACGGCACAGTAATGATGGCCGCAAACGACAAGGGAGAATACAGCGCAATAGCAAAGTCCGAGACATACGACAGCGGGAAAGTAGTGGTCAGAAAGAACGGCGTGCTGCCTAAAGTAGACTACAAGATTCTTGCAATACTGGCTGCGATAATAATACTGGCGGCAATAGTCGTAGTAGCCATCGCAGTCATATATTACCACAGGAGAAAGAAAGGCACGCTGGGAACAGCAAGCGCATCCAAGCTGAAGAAAATCGGCTTAGTGTGAGTGGATTAAACGACTCCACTCCCCTCTTTTCTTTTTTTATTATTTTTTGTTTTTTATTTGACTTCTGACAATAGATTACGCCATGAT
>CAZKCF010000068.1:0-4801 GCA_964551365.1 uncultured archaeon | reverse complement strand
ACCATAAGCTTTACCTGCGAAATCTTGCACATGTCCCCGCTGTTTGCGGTGCAGGCCTCTCTTACTTCTCGCACTTTCTCGTTTAACGTCACGGGATTCTGCATCATGTCTATTGTGTTCAAGAGGACGATGTTGCCTTTTTTCATCTCTCTTATCGTCTCTTGCACTGCAGACTCCTTAACGATGTTTATTGACTTCACGTAGATTACGCCCTCTTGCTCGACAAAACCTTCAGTATCCAGAGCTTTAAGGTACTTTTCTACGTCAAAGGAAGATTCTTCTTCCTTAGGCTTCTTACTCTTGCCCCATGGAAACGGAATCCAGTTCCTCATCTTTCTTCACCTTCCTGATTTTACCAGCGTCTCTAACTGGTTTGTTTTTTATTAATACAACTTCATCAACCGCAGTAACGGCGTCATATCCTACACTGTCCTCTTTTAAAACACGTTTTACTTCGTTTGAGCCAGCGGATATCTCTTTGAGTGGTTTAAGGCATAAACTCATTACAACGCCCTTCTCCAGGTTGAGTATTATCTCTTCTACTCTACCGACATATTCTCCGCGAATGGAGTATATGTCCAAGCCATAAAACTCTGAAAGCCTTTTAGTCATTTTTTACCTCCAAACGTGAAGGCCGGTCTTATATGGACCGGACCTTCAGGTCGTACACCTCCGATGTGTAGACGTATGGTTCGTCTAGCTCATGGGCTGATGCACCCATGATGTGCTGCGACTTCACGCCAGTCGCAATGTTTATTACTTCTATCCTGTCTTCTAAACCAGGGTTAACTCTAGCACCCCACATCACGTTTGCTGAGGGATCAAACTCTTTGGTTATTAGTTCGCCGACCTTGTTGGCTTCCCCTATCGTCAGGTCTTGGCCACCAGTTATGTGGATTAACGCTCCCTTCGCTCCCTTGTAGTCTATGTCCAACAGCGGGTGTTCCAGTGTGTTTCTAACTGCGACTTCCACCTTGTCTGCTCCTTCGCCGTCACCAACGCTGATGACTGATACTTTGCCTCCGCCCAAGACTGCTTTTATGTCAGCAAAGTCTAAGTTGATTAGCGAAGGCTCCTTGATCGTTTCTGTTATACCCTTCACCGCTCTTGAAACAATCTCGTCTGCAACCAAGAACGCCCTGTCAATCGGTAAGTTAGGCACGTACTCAACCAGCTTGTTGTTGTCTACCACTATCACTGTGTCAGCTGACCTGCGCAGTCTGTCTATTCCTTCGCGGGCTCTTTCAAGTCTTGAGCGCTCTAGCTTGAAGGGGAATGTTACGATTGCCACGACGATTGCGCCTACTTCTTTTCCTACCTCGGCTATTATTGGTGCTGCGCCTGTTCCTGTTCCGCCACCCATGCCTGCGCAGAGGAAGAGTAGGTGTGTTCCTTCAAGGTGTTTGAGTAGTTCGCTTTTGCTTGATTCGGCTGCTTTCATTCCGATTTCTGGGAATCCTCCAGCGCCTAGTCCTCTTGTTAGTTTGGCTCCTATTAGGATTTTTGCTATTCGGGGGTCGAGTTTTTTGAGGTCTTGTGCGTCTGTGTTGGCTGCTGCTAGTTCAGCTCCTCTGATTCCTATTTTGCAGAGTCTGTTTACTGTGTTTCCTCCTCCACCTCCAGCACCCAGAACTACTATCCTCAGTTGGTTTGATTCATCAAACTCTATGTCTTGTCCTTGCACGCTCATATCCGTTGGTCCATTCCCAAATTCGTTCATCTTAAAGTCACTCCTCTAGAGGTTGTTCCTCTCAAAATTTTTACTAAAAATTTAGATTTATTGTTTATAAACACCTCTATATCTCCTAATTAAATTAAATGAGAATATATACTTGCAATATCAGTCAACGTCGCCACAAAATTGACTTAAAATATGGCGCATAGTGACTTAAATGGTGTTCTTATTCTCGCGTCATCTGTTTCCGCGCGGGATTTTACGTCATGTGAAAGTATTTTTGTGATGTCTTTGGTTCTTAATGGTTATTGCCTGACTTTAGGCAAGTGCGGAATCAACCACGACAGGAATGCGTCAGCGCTCCGAGACTGCAGTAAGATTTTTCCCGGACCACTTAGCTCGCACACGAGTCCTTCCCCGCTGAGCAATGTTGACTTTAGTCCTCCCACACGCTTCACCTTGTATCCAACGCTTTCGTCGAACGCCACCATGTGTCCGGTGTCGACGACGTATTTTTGGCCGGCCGCCAAGTCAACTTCATGTATTGCGCCGTAGCTTGAGAGGAAGAGTTTGCCGGTGCCGGTCATCTTAAGCAGGAAGAGTCCTTCGCTTGAGAAGAATGTTTTGGCGCCACCCCATTTTGTGTCTATTGTTATTTCAGGCGAGGCTGCGAGGTATGATCCTGATTGAGCGTACACTGTCTTGTTCTTTAGTTCTAGTTCGTATATGTCCCCCGGAAGTGTTGGCGCTAGTGTTACTTCTCCGGGCTCGTTTGCTTTGAACGTGTTTATGAAAAGGCTTTCACCCCCTAAGAGGCTTCTTTTGAGGGAACTGAATAACCCTCCCCTCATGTTGGTCTCCATCTCTATTCCGTTTGACATGCTTACCATCGCTCCTGACTCAGCGGATATGCTTTCACCGCGCTCTAGTTTTAGGTTGAGCAGGGAGTAGGATGGTTTGTAAAGAATTTCGCTTTTCATTTCAAACACCACCTCACTTAAGTAATCTGCCGGTTGTTTATTTAAATCCTAACCCCTTTTTTCTAACGATGAACGTGGAGTATGTGGCGTTCGACAGCCACGGCGTGAAAAGCATGTGCACGCGCGTTGAGACCAAGGATGCTGTGGTGACGATAGACCCTGGCGTCGCCTATGAGACTAATAGTTTTCCGTTGAGTTTGGAGGAGCGGCTTCGCCTCGTTGGCGTCTTTGGCGAGCGGATTAAGGAAAGCTGCGAGAAGTCTGACACCGTTGTGGTCACGCATTATCACTATGACCATCATGTTCCGGCGCGTGATGAGCGGATGTTTTGGGGTAAGCGGCTTCTTGTGAAAAATCCTTCAGAGAATGTTAACAAGTCTCAGCGTGTGCGGGGCAGGACTTTTCTTGACTCGATTTTTGGTTTGCCGGAGAGGGTGGAGTTTGCCGACAACAAAGAGTATACTATAAATAATACTACTCTTTCGTTCACTGAGCCTTTGTGGCATGGTAGCGCTGGGACAAAGCTGGGTTATATCTTGGGGGTTAATGTCTCTGATTCTTTTGACTCATTGTTTTATTCGTCTGATGTGAGTGGGGTGTTGGATGAAAAACAGGTTGAAGTCCTGCTGAAGACTAAGGCAACCACGTTGGTTATTGATGGGCCGCCAACTTATCTTTTAGGTTATGTCTTTTCCCGCAGGAGTCTTCTTAAGTCAGTAACCAACTTGATTAAAGTGGTCAACAACACGTCAGCGAAAACAATCATTTTAGACCATCATCTCCTTCGCGACTACAGGTACCGTGAGTTGTTGTCGCCTGTGTATGAGCGGGCCAGTGAAGTTGGGGTGACGGTTACTACTGCTGCGGAGTCTCAGGGTTTTAGGCCGAGTGTGTTGGAGTGTTATGAGCGGAATGGTCCGACGAAATGGAGGCGTTGGAGTAAACTGACTTTAGGGGAAATTGAGGAGTCTGCTGGAGAAGATTAATAACTGCTGAATACTATCATTTTACATGAAGATTCTGCCTCAAAGCGATTTGAGTAACGAGCTTTCGGGGTATATAAAACACGAAGTCAGAAAGTACTCTCAGATTATTGTGTTCAGCGGTACGTCCCTGTTTCTTCTTGCGGTAATCAAGCTTATGGTGGTAACAAGCTATGTGCCGTTGGACGTGAAATACGCTGTCTGGGCCGACAGTCTCATGTATGTTCTCGCGGTGCTGACGCTTGCGGCGCTTTTCTTGCGTTTCACAACTCCGTTCATACAGAACACTTTCCTTAAGTTGTTTCCCAGCCGCGAGCAGCAGATGATTCTGAAGAGCTGGGGTTACTTGGTCTGGGGTCTTGCAGTGCTCATAATTTTGGCTAAATTCACAGACAACTTCGCTACATTAGGCATCTTCCTCGGACTTTTTGGCGCAGGTTTGGCTATTGCGTTGCAGCAGCCGATATTGTCTATAGTCGGCTGGATGATTATCCTCATAAAGCAGCCGTATGTCATCGGTGACAGGATTACTGTACGGCACATCAAGGGTGATGTGATTGACATAAGCTTGTTTTACACTAAGCTGAGGGAGGTTGGCGGCGGCGTTGACGGCGACGACCCGTCAGGCGTCTTGGTGACTGTTCCAAATAGTCTGACATTGAGTGAGCCTATATTAAATTATACTAAAGAGTTTGAGTACGTGTGGGATGAAGTTCCCCTTTCCTTGACTTATGAGAGCGACATAGAGGTTGCAAAAAAAATAGTTTTGGATTCAGCTTCACGGGTTTTGGGCGACTCTATGAAGAAGGCTGTGGCTGAGATAAAACCACACCTCAAGAACACGCTGCAGGAGGTCGCGCTAATCGACAAGCCCGTAGTGTACGTTTCATTCAAGGACTCTTGGGTTGAATTGCGGGTCAAGTATGTAACGCACGTTACCTCAAAGAGGCTTGTGAAGTCTGACATAACCTACAGCATACTCAAAGAATTCAACGACGAGAAAAACAAAAATCTTGTTGAGATAGCGTACCCGCACACCGAAGTGGTCTTGCGCGACAGGTATCCGGTGAATAAAAAGTAGTCTAGTGTAGAATGCGTTTGATTAGTCTTGAACTGGAAAATTGGTCATGCCACAGCAGCCTGAACGTTGAATTGAGCAGGGG
>CAZKCF010000067.1:0-4814 GCA_964551365.1 uncultured archaeon | reverse complement strand
GTCCAACCCAGTGTTTTTTTATCCGAACGATGCGGGGAAATAAATCAAGCAGAGCTAATTCTGCCTTAAGCTTTTCTTCGTTGAAGTCTTGGTCCGGGCCCAACGCGATAACATCCGGTTTTATCTTCTTGATTGTCTTGAACATGTCTTGCTCGTCGCCTAAGACAGCCTTGTCCACGGGCTTTAGCGAGGAAACGACGTGTAGTCTCTGTTTTTCAGGTATCAGAGTCCTGCGTTTTCTGGCTGCCACAGTCTTGTCTCGGGCAACGACTACCACAAGCCGGTTTCCAAGTTTCCTAGCTTCTTCCAAGTAAGTTATGTGTCCGGGGTGGATTATCTCGAAGACGCCTGTAGCGACAACTGTTTTCATCTTTAATCGTTCGTTGTTAGGCTGCTTGCCACACGAAGTTTTCAGAATCCGTGACCGCGAAAGTGAATGAGTTAAACCGCATTTTACTATTATTAAGTATTAAAGAGAATAGTTAAATCCTTTTTAGGAGAGAATATGGAAACAAAAATGCATGTCGGCCTAAGCTACAAAAGCATTGAAGCCAAACGGCTTTCGCCTGCAAACGGTTCAATCAACATAAGCAACAACAGTACCGTGACCGACGTATCTGAAGCCGACGGTAAACTAGTCGTCGGATTCGCGTTCACAAGCAAATACGAGCCCAACGTTGGTTTAATCCAGATAGTCGGAGAGATAACGCTCTCTGAGACAAAAGACAACATCAAACGGGCGATAACGGAATGGAAAAAAAGCGATAAGAAAAACCTCCCGGAGGACATAGCCGAAAAAGTGCACAACGCCATACTGCCGAACTGCATGGTCGAGGCGACAATACTATCGCGAGACATACAACTGCCCGCCCCAATACCCGTGCCGCAAGTAACCATGGGAAAGAAAAAAACAAACGAAGACACTAACATCTACATAAGATAAAAATGACAGAAAAAACAATTTACACCATACCCTTTAGAGACACTCTGAAGGGCCCGAGAAGCAAAAGCGCGAAACAATGCGTGAAGAAGGTGCGAGAGTTCATAGAAAAAAGCAAGAAAACGAAGAACGTGAAAATCGATGGAGCATTGAACAACGCGCTTTGGTTTAGAGGGATAAGCAAGCCTCCTCGAAGCATACGGGTTGAGGTTTCTGAGGCCGACGGGAGCTTTACTGCGTCCTTGGCTAAATAAGGAAGATGCATTTTCAGCAAACCAAAGTCTATGGTGAAGACTTTATTGGGTTAATGGGTTTTGCAACAGACAAGTACGCGATACTTTCGGCAAGGTTCCCGGAAACTAACGTGCTTGGCGTCAAAACATTCGGGAAAACGTTGTATGGAACAGGTCTCATTGGAATGTTCTGCTGCGGAAACTCCAACGGCGTACTCTTACCCTACTTTACTGAAGAGAAGGAACTAAGAAACTTCAAGACATCCCTAGGGGAATACGACGTTAAAACAGGTGTTCTGAAAGACGACTGCACTGCAATAGGAAACCTAATAGCATGCAACGACAAGTCAGCCATAGTAAGCCCCCTCGTTAAGGACATCAAAACAATCAAAGACGTGCTGGACGTTGAAGTCGTCAAAAAAACAGTGGGCGGACACAACGAAGCCGGCGCATGCCTCGCAGTCACAAACAAAGGGTTTCTCGCGCACCCGAATGCTGAGGAGGAATTAAGCGAGCTTGAAAGCATTCTTGGAGTAAAAGGATTGGCGGGCTCGGTAAACTGCGGCTTCCCGTTCGTCAAATCCGGGCTTATAGGCAACTCAAAAGGTTATTTGACGGGCATGAAGACGACGGGGATAGAACTTGGAGTAATAGACGACGCATTTGGTTTCATTTAAGGCTTCTTATACGACGTATACCATCGACTGCCTCAAGAACAGACAACGTTCCCACCGGCAAAAGCTCCCGCCAATCCTTATCATCCCTAATCCGCTTCCGGACTTCAGTTGCTGAATAAACCCTCCGAGAGAAGAAGGGTATTTCTTTGACAACGATGCCAGCCTGCCTGAAAAGCCGCATCTCCCGCCGGCCATTAGTGTACACCAAATCAAATTCAGGCACAATCTTGAGAACATGCGCGACCCACTTTTCCTCGTCGTATATGTCAGGCACCGCATAAACCTCATAACTTCCAACGCCAAACGTTTTTCGTATCATCTCAGCCCTTTCCTCGAACGTGAACGGGTTTTCAACAGTAAAGCTTTCGTTAGAGCTTCCCACAGCAACTATAACCTTGTCGGCGCGCGTCATCACGTACTCCAGCGCCTTGACGTGCCCAATATGCAGCGGCTGGTATCTTCCTACAGTTAGGGCGGTTACCATGCTAATTTATTCAGATAATGGGCTAATAATATCACAGCAATGGACAGGTTGAAGAAGCTCAGAGGAGAGATAGACAGCATAGACGACCAGATACTACGGCTCGTGGAAAAAAGGCGTGAGATAGCAGGCAGAATTGGCAGACTAAAAAAACAGAACGGCCTTGAAGTCTACGACCCTGTGAGAGAAAACAAGATTATAGAAAAAGCCTGCAAAAACACTCGCCTCGACGCATGGTTCGTGAGAAGACTGTTCTGCCAGATAATAGAGTACTGCAGAAGCGGCGAAAAAAAGTCCGTAAACGCAGGCGCCATCAAAAAAACAGGGGCTGTGGCCGTCTTAGGTCCTGCTGGAACGTTCACGGAAAAAGCGGCCAAACGATTGTTCAAGGAAAACAAGCTAGAGTACTGCGACAGTGTTGAGGAAGTCTTCAAGTCAGTAGAGTCCGGAACAGAATACGGCGTAGTCGCCATAGAAAACTCCCTTGAAGGCAGCATAAGCAAGACGCTGGAATGCCTCTTAGAGTATGACCTGATGATTTGCGGCGAAACAGTGTTGGACATAAGACTAAGCCTTATGGCGTCTCATGGGACTCGAAAAGAAAACGTCAATATTGTTTTATCCCACCCCCACGCGTTAGCCCAATGCAGCAGATATCTTAAGGAAAATTTCCCTAACGCGACGCTGCAGGGTACTGCAAGCACCACATCAGCCATGAAGGATGCCGGAAAAATCAATGGCGCTGCTGCCGTAGGGTTTAGTGAAGCAGCCAAGGATTATGGGCTTGTTGTTTTAGACGACAACGTTCAAGACGACGCAAGCCAGACCCGCTTTATAGTGCTGTCAAAGAGTAGGATGTATGGGCCGAAGACGTCAATCATATTCGCCGTGAAAGACCAGCCGGGAGCATTGTACGCCATACTGAATGAGTTTGCGGACAGGAAAATAAACTTGAGTAAGATAGAGTCCCGGCCGTCCAGGCGTCTTCTTGGAGAATACTTGTTTTTTATGGACTTTGACAGCAGCAAAATGAGTGAAATCGAGGCCAAAAAAGTTCTGGAGGACATAAAGCCGATGACAACGCTGCTGAAGTTTCTGGGGAGCTACTAAACAAGCCCCAAAATTTTCTGGACGTTCTGATAGTCGTGATCGTAGACGTGAGCCGACACCGAAAGAGTCGTTATCGAACCCGCAGACACCTTAACCTTAGAGGCCGCAAAATGATTCAGCTTATTCAACGCGAAGACATTCGCCGGCCAAGCGCCAAACATGTCGTTGCTCCTGAAAACAGTGGTAAGACACAGCTTCCTGTCGCGCACCTTGAAGTCCAGCATTATCATGCACGGCACCTCAGAGTTCCTGTCGTCTACTGGCGGAATCCACGTCACGGCCGTGGCACGCCGGGTGTTCCTGTTTTTCTTCAGCCGGCAAATAATCTCTTCAAGCTGGTCCACAGGCTCGTTAAGGATGCCTTCACCCCACGCCCTGATGCGTTCTCCATACGTGTACTCGAAGCCTTTTTTGTCAGGATTCAGAAGCTGCTTAGCGTAATCCTCAAGCTCCTTAATGCCCATAGGAAACCCGTCTATCTGCTTGTCATACGGCTCCTTGACTGCAACCAAGAGGTTGTAAAGCTCTTTCGTGCCACCCCTCTGGCTTCTAAAGTTCCAGCCATCATACCACACCCGGTTGAGTATCCTCCTCCAAGCAGAATTTATGTCCAACGCATTTAAGTACATGGTAAATAATAGAACGCAGAATATATTTACATGTTCGTCAAGCACCCGAAAATTAAGCCAGACACAGTAACATTGCGCGACTACCAGAAGAGCATAGTCGAAAGCGCTCTGAAAGACAACACGCTTGTCGTCCTGCCGACGGGTCTTGGGAAAACGCTTATCGCAGCCATGGTGGCGGCAGAACGGTTGGAAAAAATATCGGGCTCGCGCGTCCTGTTTCTTGCTCCGACGAAACCGCTTGCAATACAGCACAGGAAGACGTTTGAGGACGTTTTCGTCGAGGAGAGGATGGTGGTCTTGACAGGCAACGACCCTGCTGAAGAGAGGAAGAAACTTTGGAGTGAAAACCATATCGTATTTGCGACCCCACAAACCATCGAAAACGACATAATGCGGGGCTTAAGTCTGTCTGACGTCTCACTTATCGTGTTTGACGAAGCCCACCGCGCTGTCGGAGACTACAGTTACGTTTACATAGCAGCAGAGTACGTGAAAACCGCCGTAAACCCGTTAATCCTCGGGCTCACTGCCTCGCCAAGCAGCAACAAGAGTAAAGTAGACGAGATACTGGGGAACCTGCACATGAGGAAGATTGAGGCTCGTACAGACGGTGATGCGGACGTGCGACAGTACATTCAGACGGTTGACGTCGAATGGATTAGAGTTGAGTTACCCGGCGAATTCAAAAAACTCAAATGCATGCTGGAGGAAGTCCTCAGAGATGAAGTACGTGAGCTTAAGAAC
>CAZKCF010000066.1:0-4911 GCA_964551365.1 uncultured archaeon | reverse complement strand
GTCTGCAACTGTCGGCCAGACCGCGCGATAGCACCCATAGCAGCCCGCTTATCCTGCTTAAGGTTATCCCGCTTAGTATCCCTCTCAACCAACTTATCAGCTCTGGTTTTACCATCCGCACTCTTGCGCCCTAAAAGTTTGCCTGCACCACCAGCAACTCCAGCTGCTCCAGCAACAGCACCCCATCCTGCGAGAGCACCCCAACCAACAGGAGTGACAAGAGCCACACCAACTCCCGCATACACTGCAGCCCTCCAAGGATTCGCAGCTATGCTCTGGCCCATACCTCTAAACATCCTGGCAACACTAAACTGCCCGCCCACCACAGCATTACCGCTTGCATACTTCTCCAAACCCATGTACCACAACTTTCGTATAGGATACTGTATGAACGACGGCAGAGCATCAGACTTCTCGTGAACAAGCCCGGTCACAACATGGCCTATCGGACTCATAACCCTATTAAAGCTACCGCCAACTGTCTCTCTAGTGAGCGCCTTAGCCTTGTTCCAACCACCCCCCTGGCTGTACTGTTGACGATTAGCTTGACTACCACTCAATGTGCCGGTGCCAACGCCCGGACCCGAGGGAGCCTGACCAAAAACGGCCGCCTCAAAAGCTCCTTTAACTCCCTCACCGCGCCTTAATGCGCCAATCGCTCCTGAAACCCCGCCGCCAATCTTTCCGCTTCCGCCGCGAGGCGCTGTCATACGCGTGCCGCGCCAGTATTGGCCGCTTTCACTCTGTCCGGCGCTCATTCCCTCGATGGCGTAACCCGCCGCCTCAAGCGATGCTGGGCCGCCGCCCATCATCAAGTGGCCTACAGCAGTCATGCTCGCAGACTGGTGGAAGTTTCCCGCGCTAGCAACAAGGCCGCCGATTTCCTTAAGCAAGCCAGTCATCATCAACGGCGTGATTGCTATCATGGCGAAAGAACCTATTGCAACTATTGTGCCGGTTATCAGGCTGAAGTTGGTTAGCGATGTAACCATCATCACGAAAAACAAGGCCTGTATCACTGGGACGAAAATCCAGACCATGGCATAGTGTATCAGCTTATTGCCCAAACCCTTTGTGTAGTTGAAGAAATACAGGAAAACCACTACTGGAAAGAAGGCGCCCAAGAATGAGACAACAAGGTATCTTATCCCCCACATTATGACGGTGACCAGTATCATTATTGCGGCAACCCACCCGAGCGTGCATGCTCCAGGCGGGACGAAGGCGGACGCTAGTGCTATTATCCCCAATTGTACCATAGAATTTAGTTTGTCAGTCCAAGTGCCGGGCAGGCTTGAGAGGCCGTTGTTGATAACCTGTTTGACCAAAGCTACCTCAATCTCCAGCACCATCTGATACATCATCGGAGACAATGAGACCAGAATCATCCCCACAAGCAACCTCGTCAGCCACGCCTTAGCTTGAGCGCGTTCCGACGGCTCAACAGCAACATAAATCATGTATATGCCCACGAGGATTATGAGGACTTCATACAACGGCACCAGCAGCCTCAAAATCATTTGCGTTATGCTCTTAAACTTGCTTGACTGCACAGGATAAATCGTCGGATTGGCGCCGTCCCCCCACATGGTAAAGACGATGTTTCTCATCATCTGTTCCATAAAGTTTAGTTGGTTCCCTTCAGCGTAACTCTCTCCAGTCTTACTTGTGCCCGATCCAAAATCATCAGATCTTGCGTTTTTTATTTCCCCCGGAGCTGCCACTTGTGCGTCAACGTAAAAAACAGAAAAAACTAATGCCGCTAGGATTACCGCCGCAACCGTGAGGTTGACTTTGCGTTCAAGCATCTTACACTTCATAAGACCCCCAGATTTGGCCTGAACTACGGTGTGTTGTGCTTGTTCTACTGTCGGTGTAGTCTATTGAGAGTAGTATGTCAAACCTGCTTCCCGCTCGACCATTAGGCAAGCCGCTCACGACGAAAACCAATGTGCTACCCGGCTCAACGACCGCAGGCAACGCAGGAGAGGTTACTGTTCCAGTCATGCTGCCTGACGTTGCGGTAACTGACGTGACGCTGACGTTAGCTCCAATATCATTTTTGAGAGACATCGAAAGCGTGCCTGCTTCAGTAAACCTGAAGTCCGACGGCACCAGACCCCAAAAACCAATGTTCCCCGGCTCAATACTGCCTGTAAGCGAGAACAAACCCAGCTGCCACGCCACAACAACAGCAACAGAAAGTATCAACAACGCCCAACCGTAAGTCATAACAAATTCGAGCGCAGCTTGGCCTTTACGAACGTTGTTTTTGCTCATGGTCTGTTGGCTGGCATAATATTAATAATTTATAAGAAATATGAGGTAAAAAAAGGATGTAGTGGGGCTTTCAGCAATTATGAGACGCCCCTATTTTCCGCCGGATTTTTTCACTATATTATAAACTATTTCTGCGGTATCCTCCTCGCTGAGGTTTTCGGTGTTGAGAACAAGGTCGTAGACACTTAAATCCTCCAAGTTAATGCCGTAAATCTTTTTGTATCGTTTGAGTTCGCTGCGCTCCCGCTTCAAGATGCCGTTTTTGGCTTCCTCAAAGCTCTTGCATTTGTCTCTGCGCAGCAGCCGTTTGGCTCGAACGTCTAATGGGGCTGTCAAGTAGATTTTGTAGTCTGGTTTCAGGAAGAATGCTGATAGTCTGCCGTCTATGATGCAGTTTCCTTTCGCCTGTTTTTTCTGTCGTTCGTCGATTTCTCGGTCTATGTCTGAATCTTTTTCGGCTTGCTTTGAGAACTCAAGTAGGGATATGTTTTTTTCTTTTGCCATGTTTCTCATTATCTGGCCAGCCGAAATGTGCTTGAAAGCTAGTTTCTCTGAAAGCTTTTTCGCAAGTGACGTCTTTCCCGAACCTGCCGAACCGCTGACAGTTATAATCATTTCGCCCCCTTCTTGGTTTTCTTGACTTTCCCCTTCTTTTTGACTTTATCTTCAGCTTTTTGTTTTTTGGCGGAAGACTTGTTTTTCACAGGCTTCTCTGTTTTGGCTTCAG
This sequence comes from uncultured archaeon, assembly GCA_964551365.1. GTDB lineage: Archaea > Altiarchaeota > Altiarchaeia > IMC4 > SCGC-AAA252-I15 > CAZKCF01. The sequence goes on along the minus strand of CAZKCF010000066.1, from coordinate 1,904 downwards.
GCTTGCTTTTTTTCTTCTCGAACTTTTTGGACTCTTTTTTCAGAGTGATTTTGCCGCCGCTGACGTTAGCCCACCAGCCTACCGGCAGAAAACGCTCAAGCGTAAGGTCCCTGTGCACTTCAATGTTCTTTAGATTAGGGTTGGTGAACTTGGCTTCAGACATTGTAACGTACCTAAACAATGACCCAACACAGCTCCCGCATAGAACGCCACCGTACACGCGTTCAGCACTCCATGAAAGTATTCTACCGCATCTACCGCATTTTCCTTTACCTGTTTTAGGGCTCTCGTATCTCGTTACTCTCCTGCCCCCGGGCGTTACTCTCTTAATCCTCTTCCTAGACCGTGACCTAAATTTTGGTTCAACCATTTTTCATTCCTCTATGTTATTCCTAATGCTTTATTTAACGTCAAAGATATGACCATGGAGCATACTATATACCACCCAAGCCAACCCAAATCATAACCCAGCACGCTCGCCACCTTATACGGGGCGTTGTTTGAGTAGTCTATCTTATACTCGAATTTTTCTCCTGAGTTTAATATTACCCTCTTAATATTAATTACTTTATTCTCCCCGTCTGAGCTAGCGTAACCTCTCGTCTTGTTCCGCCACACGTACTCCATTAAAGCTGGTTTGTCAAAATCCAATTTCGTGCTATTGTATGCCGTCAAGTTAACGTAGACGCTCCCGTTAGACATTGCCGGAACTTGCGGAATAAACCACACAATACTGTTGTTCACGCTACTATACGTGCCATTGCCGGTTAACACGAGGTTTTGCGTTTGAATACCCTGCGGAAGCACTTCAATGAGCGTGACATTCTGCACCGCCCCCACGCCACCATACGTCCTACCCAACCACCCGAATATAATCAAAAGAGGTATGAGCGTCACCATCGTAGGCTTAATCGTGTGCATCAGGTTCTCGTTCGTGACAGCCATCATCTCATCCATAGCCTTCTTAGCCCGCTTAGTGTCACCCCTCTTCTGAGCGTCCTTCAACGCCTCCTGATGCTCTTTAAGCTTCTCCTTGTGCGCCTTAAGTTTCTCGCGGTCAAGCATCTTAAGTCTGACCCACGTGCTGGCGCCGACGATGACAAGACTGATGACTGCTATAACCTGCCCGTCGTGAGTGACTTCAATCATCTTCCTATTTTAGCACGCTGATGAAATCCTCAACGGCTTTGTCTAGCATACCCTGCCGGTTGTGTACTACCTTGACTACGCCGCCAGTCAGCACGGAATAAGCTGCCGCGACATTTAAGTTCATGTCCTGATGCACCCTAATTTCTTCAACGCTGTCGGCGTCGCGGTTTCTGGAACCGTCTTTGCTCCTCCGCTCGTAAATGTCTTCCGCACTGCTGTCGACTATAACAAAGGCGTCGGGGTTAAGCTTCTGGAGTATGTTCAAAGGCAGACCCGGCAGAAAACCCTTTAGAGTCTTTATCGTACAGTGAGTGTCTAATATGACATTCCCTTTCTTGCTCTCAGACTTAATGTAGTCTGCAGCCGCCTCCTGAACCATTTTTTGGTTTTTCGGACTCATCTTACGCATCTCATCCCTGTCTAAAACAAGCTTCTTTTTCTTAGCTATCTCAAACATCACCGTACCATAAGTCAAAACCTTGTACTCGACGCCACTAATCTTCTTCACGGCGCCGTCTATCACAGTAGTCTTGCCTGAACCAGGTATTCCAGTAACAACCACAAACATTTTTTTTAACTCACACTCAAAGCAGAGAGTGAGGATTATAAAATACCCTACACAAGTATATATACTCTCTCTTAAGCTAGAAAAAAGTTTTAGGGCAAGCCTCAAGCATGCGACGGCGGCGCGGGAAAAACAATAACACAAAGTACAGTCCCGTTAAAAACAAAATAAACAGCTAGCTGGGGGAGAG
>CAZKCF010000065.1:0-4936 GCA_964551365.1 uncultured archaeon | reverse complement strand
GTCTATGATACTGTCTCCAACTTCCTTCAGAACACAAAGCGGTCTCGCGAACACGTACTGCACGCCCATCAACGTAAGCTCCCTCTCAATCTGCGTTTGAAGCCCAGGCTGAAGCCACTCGCTCCGGTCTACTGCAACAATAACCGACTTAGCCTTCGACTTAGCAGCCATCGCAGGCAAAAGCTGCACAAGCAGCGCATCCTGCGGCAAAAACAACATCAAATCCGTTTCAGGCAACTGTGGGACAAACTCGTTGGGGTCGTCGACAACAAGCGGGAGCATTATGTCCGACACATCCACCTCATTCACGCTCCAATCTTGAGGGCATCGCTCCTTAAGGCATTTGACGATACGCTGCCCATACCAGTCCTTCGTCAGACAACAAATTCTCATAAAAAAGATTTTATGGAATCAATACTCTATGCCGCGCCTTCCGAAGACGCCTTTCTTCATCGGGTGTTTGATTTCACGCATCTCGGTCACGACGTCAGCCTTGTCTATGATGTTTTTTGGGGCTCCCCGCCCAGTCAACACCAATTCTGTTCTAGGCTTCTTCTTTTTTATCAAATCAAGCACTGGTTTCGCGTTCAAGAAACCCTTGTCGATTGCGGTGTTGACTTCATCCAGAATCACAATGTTGTAGTCCCCTGAGGAAGCCGCCTTTCTAGCGTACTCTAAGGCTTCCTTCGCCTTCTCCTCCTCCTCCTCCCGCGACATGAAACAATAGCGGCAGTTATCGCACTCGGTTGCGCCCTTCTTCATCTTCTCAGAGTAGGGGCACGTTTTTCCGAACTGCATTATCTCGATGTTGGGTATCCTCTTTGAGGCTTCGAGTTCGCCTATGTGTTTGCCGCCCTTCATGAACTGTATGACGCAGACGCGAAAGCCGTGGCCTGAAGCCCTGAACGCGAGACCTAAAGCGGCAGTGGTTTTACCCTTGCCGTTGCCGGTGTAAACGTGGACTAAACCCAGGTTGCTGTTTTGCATCTTAAACCTTGCAGACAGAGTAGCCGCACGACACGCACTGGGCGCACCCTTCCTCGAAAGCAAGTTTGCTGCCACATTCCGGGCAGTTCTCTACCTTAAACTTCGGGTTTGCTTTTCCCTCATCCGTTCTGTCTTTTTCCTTTACTTCATCGGGCTTTTTCGCATACTTTGTGGTGTCTATATTCAACACCTGATCCTGCCTGCTCTTGTCCCGGTATATTGTGACCCCCTTACACCCGAGGTCGTAGGCCAGCATATACACCCGCTCAACATCCTTTGTCGTGGCGTCAAACGGGAAGTTCACTGTCTTGGACACTGCGTTGTCAGTATACTTCTGGAACGCGCTCTGTATTCTAACGTGGTCTTCTGGCGAACAGTCGTGTGCGGTGACAAAGATTCTCCTAACGTCTTCAGGAATCGCGGCAACATCCGCTATGGAACCGCGTTTTGAAATATCCTTTATCAAGTCTTCGCTGTAAAAGCCCCTCGTGCGCGCGATTTCCTCAAATATGGGGTTTACTTCAATCAACTCGAATTGAGGGGTCTTCCGAACGTAGGATATCGCAAACAACGGCTCTATGCCTGAGGAGCATCCTGCTATGATGCTTATTGTCCCCGTCGGCGCTATTGTCGTGACGGTTGCGTTCCTCATCTTCATTTTTTTGTAGAAGATGCTTTTCTTCCAGTTGGGGAGCACGCCTTTTTCTTCAGCGAGTTCCATGGACATTCTCGTGCCTTCGTCGTGTATGAACTTCATCACGTTTTCGGCTGTTTCAACCGCTTCAGGGGAGTTGTAGGGTACGCCGAGCCTCACCAGCATGTCGGCGAATCCCATGACGCCTAAGCCTATCTTGCGGTTGGCTTTGGTCATCTGCTCAATCTTCTTGAGGGGGTACTTGTTCATGTCCACCACGTTGTCTAGGAATCGTACTGCAGTCCTCACTGTCTTGCGAAGCTTCTTCCAGTCCACTTCATGGCGTCCGTCTTTTTCCGCAAGCATCTTCGAGAGGTTTATGGAACCTAGGTTGCACGACTCGTATGGCAGAAGAGGCTGCTCTCCGCACGGGTTTGTTGACTCTATCATCCCAATCTTCGGCGTCGGATTGTCTCTGTTTATCCTGTCCAGAAAAACTATGCCCGGCTCTCCATTACGCCAAGCCATCGCGACAATAAGCTCGAACACGTGCTGCGCGCTGATGGTGTTCGCCGGCGTGTTGCTTCTGGGGTTCACTAGATTGTAGTTTCTGCCTTCTTTCACCGCATTCATGAAGTCGTCTGTTATGCCCACTGAGATGTTGAAGTTGTTTAAGACGCCTTCCTTCTCTTTCGAGATGATGAAGTCTATTATGTCTGGGTGGTCCACCCTCAGGATTGCCATGTTGGCGCCTCTTCTCTTGCCGCCTTGTTTTACGACTTCGGTTGCGGCGTTGAAGACTCCCATGAATGATATTGGGCCTGAGGCCACTCCGCCTGTGGACTTGACGAGGTCTCCTTTAGGCCTGAGCCGCGAGAACGAGAATCCTGTCCCGCCGCCGGACTGATGTATCAGGCTCGTGTTTTTCACCGCCTCGAATATGCTTTCCATAGAGTCCTCCACCGGCAGGACGAAGCAGGCGCTAAGCTGTTGTATTTCGGTCCCGGCGTTCATTAGTGTCGGAGAGTTTGGGATAAACTCTAGGTTTACCATCGCGTCATAAAACTCTTTTGCCGTGGCCTTCAGTTCCTTCTCGTTTTTGCCGTATAACAGGTCTGCTTGGGCGATGTTGTTCGCAACCCGCTGAAACATTTGACCTGGAGTCTCAGTAACTTCTCCGTTCTCGTTCTTGCGCAGGTAGCGTTTTTCCAGTATTTGTATGGCGTTGTAAGTCAGTTTGATGTCGTCTTCCACGCCCAGCATGTGTTTTGCTTCTCTGAGTTCTGCTCTCCTCTGCCTGTATAGTATGTACGCTTTGGCCGTTCTGGCGTGACCTTCTTCGATGAGGACTTTTTCCACGAGGTCTTGTATGTCTTCTACTGTTGGTATGGTGTCCGTGAATTTTTTGTGAAGTAGGCTCACGACTTTCCTCGAAAGTCTTCTGGTCTCCTTCATGTCGCGTCCGCCGACTGATTCGGCGGCCTTGTATATGGCGTTTGTTATCTTATCTTGGTTGAATTTCACAACTCTGCCGTCGCGTTTCTTTATTTTCGCAACTCCGCTGCCTCTTTTTCCTGTTGTCATTTTAGCACTCCTAATGTAAAAGTAAAGCGAAAGCGGTCACTCCTTGTAGAAGCAAGATACCCCGCCCACCTCCAAACAAAACTATACTAAATTATGAACAGCAGTATAAATCCTTAATGTGACTTCAGTCTCTTCCGGTGACTTCGAACATGCGTTCCAGGGCTTTTTTTGCCTTTGTAGCAATCTTTTTGTCGACTGTTACCACAGGTTTTTTGTTTTTCAGCGTCTCGTACATTTTTTCCAGAGTGTGGAGTTTCATCTGCCTGCAGACTGCGAACTTTACAGGATAAAACTCCTTTTTCGGATTTTCTTTTTTCAGCCTGTAGCATATGCCCTCCTCAGTCCCTATGATGAATTCCTTGTCCGGTAGTTCCCGCACTTTTTTGACCATGCCGTTTGTGCTCGTTATGTAGTCCGCAATCTCCTGTATCGCCGGCTCGCATTCAGGGTGGACTATCAAGACTGCGTTGGGGTGCTCTTTTTTCAGGAACTCTATGTCGTCCATGGATATAAGGTGATGGTGTACAACACAGTGGCCGTCCTCCGGAATGTGTACAATCTTTTTTCCCGTCCTCTTCGCCGCATAGTAAGCCAGGTTCTTGTCAGGTCCGAAGAGTACTGTGTGGCTGTCAAGCGAGTTTATGACCTGAAGGCAGTTCGCTGAAGTGCAGATTACGTCCGCCTCGGCCTTAGCCTCAGCCAGCGTGTTGATGTAAAGAACAACCTCCGCGTCAGGGTGCTCTTTTTTCGCCGCCCTGACTTTTTCCGCAGGAAGCATGGCAGCCATAGGACACCTAGAGTTTATGTCAGGACTCAAGACAACCTTCTTTGGGTTCATCATGGCCGCGCCCTCAGTCATGAAGTCCACTCCCGCGAACAGTATGTACTTTGCGTCTGTTTCGTTCGACTTTATCGCCAAGTCCAGTGAATCCCCAATAAAATCCGCTATGTCCTGTATCTCAGGCCGCTGATAGTTGTGCGCCAGAATGACCGCGTTTTCCTTCTCCTTCAGCTTCTTTATCTCTTCGGCCAGATTCATGTTCGTTAGTTTAAATATCCTGTAGTGAGAGGTATTATATGCGTGGGTAGTATAAAAATAAGTTCTTTCGCGCGTAATTTTTGTTTAACGTGTTGTAATATGTAATGCATGAAAACAATCGAAGGGATTCTTGCCAAGTACTCCGGGCGGTCAGATTTGATAACGGTTCTTGAGGAAATCCAGGAGGAGTTCGGCTACGTTTCCGAGGAAAACATGCGTAGAGTAGAGCAGGCGCTTAAAATCCCTTTGGTGGACATATACGGAGTGGTCACTTTTTACGCTGCATTCAAGCTTAAGCCGTCAGGCAAGCACGTCATAAGAGTGTGCAGCGGCACGGCATGCCATGTGAAGCGCTCTGACTTGATTCACGCATACATTAAGGAAACGCTTGGGTTAAAAGACAACGAGACGACTGAAGACGGCGTTTTTACGCTGGAGTCAGTGAACTGTCTTGGAGCGTGCGCGTACGCGCCGACGATGATGGTAGATAATGAGGTTTTCGGCCAGCTGACTCGCGAGAAGGTTGATAGGGTGCTGGCTAAGTTTAAATGAAATCGATAGCTGATGTTGTGGACTGCGGGGAGGCTAAAAAACAGCTTGCAGGCGACCGCATAACAGTCGGGGTTGCCACGTGCGGGATATCTGCTGGGGCGATGCCCGTGTTGGAGAAACTCCGGCAGGCGGATTTGGGG
>CAZKCF010000064.1:0-5010 GCA_964551365.1 uncultured archaeon | reverse complement strand
CAATGATCTTGCGAGGCTTGTAGGCATCACCAATGACCATGGGGTGTAAGTCCTCAAGCTCCCGCGCCAGCCCTGCCGCTGGCCCCGGTTCTCGGGCCAGCACTACCCAGTCAGCAGCGATCAACTTACTCTGTCCTTGCCTGTCTCGGACTATCAAGCCGCTGCCAGTGATTTCCTTCACTTGAACCTCGGTTACGATTTCCACTTTGCGTTCGGCAAGCTGTCGCAGGCCCTCGCCTATGGGTCGAATGTGCTGCAGGTTGAAGGAAACTTTGATGACGCGATGAAGCTTGTGAGGGAGTCTTCAAGAGAGCTTGGGCTCTATCTCCTCAACTCCGTCAACCCCTGGAGGATTGAAGGGCAGAAGACCATAATGTTCGAATTAATCCAGCAGTTAGGCTGGGAGAGCCCAGACTGGATTGTGGTGCCGGCAGGTAACTTAGGCAACACCTCGGCCTTCGGCAAAGCACTATACGAGCTCCGTGAAGTCGGCTTGATAGAAAACGTGCCCAAGATAGCCGCGATACAGGCTGAGGGCGCAAACCCGTTTTACATGACTTGGAAGAAGAAGTCGAAGAAGCTTCTGAAGGTTGAAAAGCCGGATACAATAGCCTCCGCGATAAAGATAGGCAATCCAGTAAGCTGGAGGAAAGCATTGCGGGCATTAGAGTGGACTAAGGGCGTTGTGGAACAGGTTAGTGACCAGGAGATTATGGACGCTAAAGCGGTTGTGGATTCGTCGGGCGTGGGTTGCGAGCCGGCGTCGGCGGCGTCTTTGGCTGGAGCTAGAAAACTGGCTGAACATGGAGTCATAGAGAAAGACGAAAAAGTGGTTTGCGTACTCACCGGCCACATTCTAAAGGACCCTGAAGCTACAGTAAACTACCACACCAAAGGCATCAGCGGTTTAAAACAGAATTACGCGAACAAGCCTAAAACCGTCAAAGCGTCTCTAGACTCGGTTAAAGCAGCGTTGTAGATTAAAAATGGTTTTAGTCACGAAACAATCCGGCGAACTGGAGGAATTTCGTCCTGAAAAAGTAGAGAACGCACTTATTAGAGCAGGAGTCAACAGAGGTCTTGCAGCAGACATCATCTCCGAGGTCACGCGCAGGCTCTATGATGGGATAACAACAGACGAGATATACGGCATGGCCTTCAGGCTCTTGGACGAACACGACGACCCTGCTGCAACACGATACGGACTAAAGCGCGCGATAATGCGGCTTGGGCCTTCGGGTTTTCCGTTCGAAAAATTTTTTTCCAAGGTTCTGGAGGCGTATGGTTTTAAGACTGCCGTGAACCAGAAGATGCGCGGTGCTTGCGTGGAGCAGGAGGTGGACATAGTTGCTGAAGACGGCAGAAATAGGTATATGATCGAGTGTAAGTACCATAATTCGCAGGGTGTTTATACTGGGCTTAAGGAGGCGATGTACACGTTCGCACGGTTCCAGGACCTTGTTGACGGAGGCAATGATTTCACGGTGCCTTGGTTGGTGTGTAACACAAAGTGTTCGAGTGAGGCGATAAAGTACGGCAAATGCAAGGGCATGAACCTGACGAGCTGGGGTTATCCGCCGAAGGGAAGCCTGCAGGAGTTGATTGACAACAAGAGAGTGTATCCTGTGACGATACTTCGTTCCGTGGACGACGGAGTCAAAAACAAGCTTGCGTCGTCAGGCATTATTCTGGCGCGTGATTTGATGGGCCGGGATTTTCAGGGGCTTAAGTCAATTACCGGACTCAGCGAAAGAAAGCTTAAGGATGTTTTGAAGGAGGTTGAGGGGATATTAGTTTAGAATCGCATGCAATAAGCATATTTTTTTAGAAGAAACAGCAGCATAGTGTGAGTTAAACATCAAATATTTAAACACCAAACACACATATATTAGCTACAAAATATAACTCTAAGTCTAAATCTAACATGAGGTGATGTTTTTATGGCACAATACCAAGGACAACCAATACTGGTTCTGCCTGAAGGGGCATTGAGGACAACGGGGCGCGACGCTCAGAGATCAAACATAATGGCTGCCAAAGCCATGGCAACTATTGTAAGAAGCACACTAGGTCCGATGGGGATGGACAAGATGCTGGTGGACGACTTAGGCGACATCGTAATCACCAACGACGGCGCCACAATCGTCAAGGAAATGAATGTGGAACACCCCGCAGCCAAAATGGTCGTCGAAGTAGCTAAAACACAAGACGACGAAGTAGGCGACGGAACCACCACCGCAGTAGTCCTAACCGGAGAACTACTATCAAACGCCGAAAAACTATTGGACCAAGGGGTACACTCTACAGTAATATCCCACGGCTACCGGCTGGCGGCTGCAAAAGCGCAAGAAGCATTAGCCAACATAGGGAAGCCCATATCAATCAACGACAAGCAAAAACTAAAGAAAGTCGCTGCAACATCAATGACGGGCAAAAGCGTCGGCGAACTAAGAGACTTTCTGGCTGAAATCGCAGTAAACGCTGTGACACAGGTTGCAGACAAAACAGACGGAAAGCCAGAAATAGACTTGGACAACATACAAGTCGAGAAAAAACAAGGCAACAGCGTAACAGACACGGAGCTGATACAAGGCATAGTAATAGACAAGGAAGTCGTGCACTCAGGCATGCCGAAAAAAGTGGAAAACGCGAAAATAGCCTTAATAGACGGCGCCTTCGAGATAAAGAAGACTGAAACAGACGCTGAAATACAAATCAAAGACCCAATGCAACTTCAAGCCTTCATAGAACAGGAAGAGAAAACCCTGAAAGACCTCGTGGACGCAGTAGTCGCCAGCGGAGCAAACGTGCTACTATGCCAGAAAGGCATCGAAGACCTCCCGCAACACTACCTCGCCAAGGCAGGCATACTCGCAGTAAGGCGCGTGAAAGAATCCGACATGAAAAAGCTTGCCAAAGCCACAGGAGCGAAAGTAGTCACAAACATAAAGGAGTTGAGCAAAGAAGACTTGGGACACGCGAAAGTAGTCGAAGAAAAGAAAATCAGCGGCGACGAGATGATATTCATCAAGGAATGCAAGAACCCGAAGGCAGTCAGCATACTAGTGCGCGGCGGCACAGAACACGTTGTCGACGAGGCTGAACGAAGCATACACGACGCAGTGTGCGTTGTAGCAGCTGCAATAGACTCCGGAAGATACGTCCCCGGCGGAGGCGCCGCGGAAATAGAAATCGCCAAAGAACTTAGGAGATACGCAGACACCATAGGCGGCCGGGAGCAGTTGGCAGTAAACGCCTTCGCAGACGCACTAGAAATAATACCCCGAACACTAGCCGAAAGCGCAGGCATGGACGCAATAGACACGCTGGTTAGCCTTAGAGCAAAACACGACAAAAAAGAGGGCTTAGGCCAAGGAGTCAGCGTGCTGGAGGGCAAGATAAACGATATGTTATCCAAAAACGTGATAGAGCCCGCGAAACTGAAGAGCCAAGTCATAAAGAGCGCAAGCGAAGTCGCTGAGATGATACTCCGCATAGATGACGTCATAGCGTCGGCAAAACCAAAAGGCGGCGGAATGCCTCCCGGCGGCATGGGTGGAGGAGAAGGCCTAGAATAAAAAAAGATGAACGCATGGGGGTCGCAAGATCCCCTACAACATTATTACGACATTTTTTTAGAACCAAATCCTATTTTGAAACAAACGAGACTTCTTTTAGGCTCCTTAGTCTGACAGGCGACTTAGTAAAATGAACGCTGGAAAACCACAAGACAAAAAAGAGTTGACAAAAAGTTCGGGCGAGAAAAGCGCAAGCCATCAGAAGAACATGTCTCCTGAAGAGCGCATAAGGGAGCTTGAGGCAGAGTGTAAGGGATGTTCACGGCTTGCTGAGGAGCGTTTGAACGAGTTGTTGTATTTGCGGGCCGACTTCGAGAACCTGCAGAAAAGAGTTGAGCGGGAGAAGGCGGAGACAGTAAAGCACGCTAATGAAAAGATTGTGGCGGAGATGCTGGGCGTGTTGGACAGTCTTGAGAAGGCTGTTGAATCTGAAAAAGACGCGAAGGTGGCGGACGGCTTGCAGAGTATACACAAGCAGTTTTACGGCATACTGGAGAAAAACGGCCTTGGGAGGATTAACGCGGTGGGCAGTAAATTCAACCCGTATTATCATGATGCGGTGTTGAAAGAAGACTCTGAGAGGGAGGAGGGGGTAGTGATAGGCGAGCTTCAGGCAGGATACACGTTCAACTCACGGGTTATAAGACACGCTAAAGTAAAAGTATCAGGAGGTAAAGAAAATGGCTGAAAAAGGCGGTAAACGAGAGAGGATTATTGGAATAGACTTGGGTACTTCAAACTCCCAGGCAGCTGTGATGATGGGCGGGAAAGCAACAATCATACCCTCGGCAGAGGGGGCGACTGTTGCCGGAAAAATGTTTCCGTCCGTGGTAGCATTCACCAAAGACGAACAGCTTCTTGTAGGAGAACCAGCTAGAAGACAGGCTGTGTCAAACCCCGACGGTACCATCACGAAGGCGAAAAGAAGAATGGGCACGGACCACAAGTACAAAATCCGCGGCAAAGAATACACTCCACAGCAGATTTCTGCATTCATACTGCAGAAGATAAAACGAGATGCTGAAGCATTCCTCGGGGAAGAAGTGAGAAAGGTAGTCATAACCGTGCCCGCGTACTTCAACGACAACCAGAGGACTGCGACAAAAGACGCCGGCAAAATAGCCGGCTTAGAGGTAGTAAGGCTAGTTAACGAGCCGACGGCAGCGTCAATGGCATACGGCATAGACAAGAAAGACGAAGAACACAAGATAGTGGTCTTCGACTTCGGCGGAGGCACACTAGACGTGACAATAATGGAGTTCGGCGGAGGCACATTCAACGTGCTGTCGACATCAGGAGACACAAGCCTCGGCGGAACCGACATGGACGAAGCCATCCTAGACCACATAAACTCAGAATTCAAGAAACAAGAAGGAGTCGACCTAAAGAAAGACGCGATGGCAATACAGCGCGTTCGGGAGGTTGCCGAAAA
>CAZKCF010000063.1:0-5089 GCA_964551365.1 uncultured archaeon | reverse complement strand
GTTGTTGCTGTGCGCCAAGCTTGTGTTTATGCCGAACAAGACTATTTTGGGTGTTGTCTTGTTTCTTACGGAGAGTATTACTTCGTGTGGTCCAATCACTTGTTCGGTGTGTCTTACGAGTGCTGTGAAGTTTGAGCTTAGTTTGTCTATTTCGACTGAATAGACTCCCTGGGAGTCTGTCGTCAGCGACACGTTGGCGTTAAGGGATTCGTTGAATATGTCCGTGTAGGAGTTGTTGATTACTAGGCCGGATATGACTCCAGTGTACTCGTCGTCTAGGGGGTCTATGCCGTTTATCGGCGCTACGCCTAGTGCTATGCTTGCGTCGTAGAGTGATTCTTCTAGAAATATTAGTCCTCTGCTTCTGTTTTCCCAGTGTGTTACTATGCCGGGCACGAGGTCTTTTTTCAATGCGATGTATCTTGATGTGCCGCAGCTGTCGCTGTATATTATTTTGGAGACGTCTTCTACTGTTATTCTGTTTTCGCCGAACCTGTCTTGCAGCCAGCTTATTGTGGCATTTTCGTCTGCGCTTCTTGAGAGGTCGTTGTATATGACGAAGACTATGTCTTTTGTCTTGTTTTTGTTTGGCTCGTATTCGAGCAGCCATTGTATGCTTCTGTCGAATATTGTTGAGCCGTGGTATATGCGGTTGTCTGTGTCTGCTATTCCCTTAATCCAGGCGTTGTATGGCCTGTACCCTAGTAGCACGAGCTTGTCGCTGAATGAGTCTTTGTTTGCTACGCCGAATTTTTGGAACTCATTGGTGTCGTTTCCTATGAACCCGAAGTAGTTTGTCGGTAGGGAGGACCAGTAGCAGAGTGTGTTGTCCATGTCGCTGATGCTGGCGTATACTTGTGTTCTTGCGTTGTATGGGTAGCCGTATGGTGGGTAGTTTTGGAAGTCGTTGTCTTCGTTGCTTGTGAGTGTTCTTACCCACAGGTCGCCCGTGTGTATTGTGTTGTCGCATGAGCTGTTGAATTTTCTCTTGAACCTGTCCATGCCGTCCCTGAACATTATGACGCCTGTGTGTCTGCTTCCTTCTGTGATTCCGTTCAGCAGGTTGTCGTAGTATTCGCCGCTTCCGTTGAGGTTCAGGTCTGTTATCACGACACCTTTTGTGTTGACGTAGTTTGCGGCGGCGATGAGCGATATCTCGACTTTTGTGGTGTTTATGCTTCCTTTCAGCGAAGTGTTTAGTGAGTTCAGCCTGTTTTTGACCGCGATTTCTTCCGCGGTAAGACAGTCGTCGGTCTCGTTCTTGTCTATGTTTACTACAAGCCCTATGTCGCCGACTGTTATGTGGGGTACTGATAGTTCGCCGAGCAGCCACTCAACGCTTCTGTCGAAAAGCTTCCAGCCGTGGTAGCCGTCGCAGCCCCATGTTTCAGTCAGATTCAGCCCGTAAGCCACGACGTCCCTCGGCCCATCATCCTTGTAGGAAATAAGGCCTGCGTTGCTGGCGTTTGTCGCAATCTTCTTGAAACCAGTTAGCTCTGAAGTGATATAGCCGTTGTACAAGTCTGCGTTAACGTAAGCTTTCGGAGCGTAACCGTACGTTAGTTCGTCTGAGTCCGCGCTTGTTATGTTAAGTCGTGTTTCGTTGTACCAGCCTGTTGTTCCTCCAAAGTAGTTTCTGGCGTCGGTTAGGCCGTGCATCAGGAACATGAGGTCTTTGTTGTCGCCTCTCCATTCAGGTATTTTGGAGTAAACGCCGTCGCTGTATCCTATCATGACCAGTTCCGTGTTGCTGTAGTCTGTCGCGTTTGCTATTGAGAGGTCTACTGTCGTTATGTTATTGTAAGCGTATGCTTTAGTCTCATTGGTCAGGCGGTTGTATGCTCTGTGCTCTTGGCCGGTATCGCAGTGCCATGTCTCGTTGATTCCATAGAACTGTAGCGCTATCCTCTTTGCGGGAGGCGCTGTTATTCTCAGGGAGTATAGCAGCCAGTCCATGCTTCTGTCGAATATTTTCCAGCCGTGGTATCCCCAGCATTTTCCAGGATCCCATGTGGCTGCCATGTCGGCGTTGTATGGGTCAAAGCCGTATGCGACTTTTCTGGGCGTTGACGCGTTGGCTAGCAGCATCCCCCACCCGTATGTTCCGGTTGAGAGGGTCTTAAAGTTGGGGATGGATGCTAGGTATCGTGTCTCATTGAATTGTGAGTAAACGACGGCATTCACTGGGTAACCGTATGTTATCTCCTCTGCTAGGTTGCTTGCTATTGTAGACCACTGGGGGGTTATGGAGTCAGCCATGACTGTGCTGCCGTAGAGTCTTAGTGTGTCGTTCACTCCATTAAACAAGAACATCACGCTTTTGTTTTGCGTCTGCCATTCGGGTATTTTTGTCGTCACCCTGTGGCTGAATGGTGAGACAATCACTCTAGCGTTCGAGTAGTCTGACACGTTGACTAATGACAAGTCAACCAGCGTGATGTTTGCGGTATCATAGTATCCTGCGAGATGAGAGCACAACGAGTTCTCCTGCGGCAGGAGTATTGACTCATTGCATTTTACTGTGCCGTAGCTGCATTTTCCGTACACGTCTTTGTTGTACACTGGGATTACTATGCTTTGGGTGGTTGCTCCTGTTACGTTTAAGGTTCCCAGAAGCCATTCCACAGACCTTATGAGTATGACCCACCCGTGGTAGCCTTCAACTCCGCATTCGCTCATCTTCGACTTGTGGGGGTCGAAGCCGTATACTACTACTTTCGGGTCGGATTCCAGGTAAGCTACTAGCGTGCCGTTTGCCGTGCTCACTGCCGGACTGAAGCCGGACACGTTCACAAGGTATCTGCTGCCGCCCTGCTGCGTGTACACGTGCGCTTCAACTGGGTAGCCTTCTGTTATTTGGCCGTGGTCGTTGCTTGCTATTATTGCGTCGCCGTTTGTGATGTTGGTAATGTTTTCGAATGTGAATGTTGTGTCGTCGAATAATGTGTTCAGGTCTTTTATACCTTCATATATGAACATCAGAGTCTTGTTGTTTGAACGCCATTGCGGGAGCATTGATGTTGCTTTGCTCGAGTTTGTTAGTACCATCAGTTTGGTTTCGTTCAAGTCCGCGAGTGTGAGCTCCGACAGCTCTATTTCATGCACGAGGCTTCCGAATTCCGTGTAAGTGAAATCGTATGTTGCGTTCTCCTGGTCTGACACGTTCGTCGGGTTTTCGACTAAGACGACCACGTCTGAGCATTGTTCGCACGGCACTCCGCTGCACTCATAAAGGCAGTATCTTGAACCTTGCGTCACTCTCGGCGTCCTAGCCGTCATCCAGAATATCGTCTTGTCGAGTATCCTCACCTCGTGGTGTGAGCTGAGGTTGAAGCCGAGGAGCGCTGTTTTGCCGACGCCGTTTGTCCTGCTGGCTACTGCGGCGGTGTTTCTTTCAACGCATATGAGGTTTCTGGTGAAGTTTCCTTCACCCTGTATTTCGTAGACTCCTGTCAGGTTCATGAATGGTGTGGCGTTCACTGGGTAGCCTCTTGTGGGGCCGTCGTCTGCTCCGACCTTCAGGGTCAAGTTTTCCATGGATGTGTTTGATACCGTTATGTTCCAGGCGGTTGCATTCGCGTCCAGTGTGCCGTTGTACAGCAGGATGATGCTTGCGTTGTAGCTTTCCAGTGTCTCCACCATTACGGTGCCGAGAAGCGGCCGGGCTTCTATAATAACGTCGTAAGCCAGGAGGCTTGTGGCGTTGGCAGAATAATTTAGCATTGCAACGGTCCTGGCGCCCATGCCTTCAAGATGTGATTTTGTTATGTTCTCTAGCGCCGTCATGTTGCCGTCGTAGATTATGGCGAAGTCTAAGTCTTCCATCACGTATTGTGCCCACTGGTTTTGCGGTAGCTCTGAGGTGGGGCGTGTTGCTGTTGTGTTTTGGCTTAGAAGGAGGGCGGTGAAAATGAGGCATATTGCCTGAGTGCTCGTGTATCTTAGCTTAGACGCCATTTTAGGAATACGACACTAATCTATTTGAAAAAACAGTTTTAAAAGTCACTTCAGGCTCTTTATTCGGGCCTTAAACTCTTCTTCGAGTTTGTCTCCTATGAACTCTCCGCTGTAGGCGTCAATTTTCGCGGCTATCGCGAGCTTTGAGGCGAAAGTCCTCGCGAGTTTACCTCGGTTTGTCTTTTGCGCGGACCTGATTTCAGGGCGCTGGAATATTATGCCGTGTTTGGGCGGTCGTTTGCCTGTCTTAAGGAACCTGAAGAACGCGTCTTCTGCGCCCAGAATCTGTATTGTTCCGGACGGTAGTGTGGCCATCCTGTTCAAGCCTTTAGATAATGCTATCAGCCGTGCGCCCAGGATTGGGCCTGCGATGGCGCTTGTGTTTGGCGCGACTTCTTTCATCATGGCCTCTATGTATGCCTCTATTTTCGCTTTGGTCTGGTAGAGGTTTGTTATTTCTTCAGTCAGGGCTTTCACTGCTTCGATGTCGGCTTCGGTGAATTCCGCGCCGAATGAGTCTTTTGAGGCTTCTATTATTTTTTCTTCGAAGGCGGTGTCGTAGCCCATGCCTTTTTTGAAGTTTCGTCTGTTTCCGAATTTTGTTATCATGGCCACGTACATTTCGTGTTTTGGCACGAGGTGGTCTAGTTCGGGGAAGTTTGTTGAATACCATTCTCTGAGGCGTTCTATTAGTCTGTTTATCACTTCCTCCAGCTCGTCTACGGTGCTGATGGCCTGTATTATAAGCTGGTCTCTGTCAACGTCTTTTAGTTTCTCTCGCGTGAGCTCCAAGTTTACCTTGCCTATCCGGCTGGTTACTTCATCTTTGTTTAACCCGAGTTTTTCGGCTATGTCCAAGGCGTCTGTGATCTCGTTGTCTCTCGTGAACTTCACGCCCAGCTTTTGGCCGCTGAACCTGTAAGGGTTTTTTACGGCAATCTCTCGCACGCCGGTTTTGACGAGTTCTCTCACAAGCTCAGCCTCCTCAGGGCATACGCCGCGTTCAGTCTCAGAAAGGCGCTCAGCTATCAGTTTGACTTCGCTTGGAAAAAACATCTTTTTTATGACGTTGCCTTCCTTCAGCGCGAATGTTCCGAGGACGTTTGTCGTGAGCCTAATCATGGCGTAATCT
>CAZKCF010000062.1:0-5151 GCA_964551365.1 uncultured archaeon | reverse complement strand
CTTCCCAAGCTCGCTGAAAGTCATCACCCTGCCGGACGTGAACAACGCGGCCTCAATCAACGCCTTTGACATAAAGAGAGATATAAGAAGCAGACTATATATTTACAATCAAGCCGTTTAATATCTTTAACACACTCAAAATGAGAGTCAGCTTGAAGAGAGTAAAACGCATTGTAGCGAAAATCGGGACAAACAGTCTCACGGAAGACCATAGCCTCAGCGACAGGAAGATGAGAAAGTTCGTCGACGAGATGATGAGACTAAAAGAAAAAAACTGCGAGGTTATCATAGTCTCTTCAGGCGCAATAGCCGCTGGAATGAGTAAACTCGGATTAAGGCAAAAGCCGCGGGACATCAAAGTACTGCAGGCGACGGCTGCAGTAGGCCAGAACGAGCTGATGCGAGCCTACGAAAAACACTTCAGCAGACACAAACAGACCATAGCGCAAGTTTTGCTCACGCGCAAGGATTTCGTTGACCGGAGGAGCTACTTGAACATACGCAACACGCTTATGACGCTCTTGAAGAGCAACGTTGTCCCGATAATAAACGAGAACGACACAGTATCCGTTGAAGAAATAGAGTCCGGCGACAACGACACGCTCTCAGAGATTGTCGCAGTAAACGTTGGAGCCGACCTCCTCATAATATACTCTACGACAGGATTCCACATGAGGGACGAGAAGGGCGAAGACGCAGGACTAATCCCACTGATAGAGTCAAAGGTGACTGCGGAAATGAGGAAGGCTGCCGGAGGCGCCTCAGCTTCGGGCAGAGGGGGGATGGTAACGAAGATAAGCGTGGCCGAAAAGGCGATGAACGCGGGCATAACAGTCATAATAGCAGACAGCAGCAGGATGCTACAACGGGACGCAATAGAGAAGGTCATGCAAAACATGGCAGAAAAAACCTTGATAGCATACAACTCAACACTCTGCATGCCAAACAACAGGAAAATAACCGAACGAGAACACTGGATGCGCCACATAGCAAAGCCTGCCGGAACGTTGAGGGTAGACGAAGGCGCTAAAAAGGCGATAACAGAGCGCGGAGGCAGCCTGCTTCCGTCGGGCATAGTTGACGTGGAGGGTTCGTTTGATGAGGGTGACTCAGTAAGCATTGTCGACAAAAACGGTTTGGAGATAGCCCGCGGCATAACAAACTACAGGAGCGACGACGTGAAGGCTATAATGGGCCTGCAGTCCAAGGACATTGAAAAAGCGCTTGGCAGGCGCGGCTACAGTGAAGTAATCTGGAGAGGCAACATGGTTTTGCTTTAACATGGAAACAGAAGTCTTGGAAAAAACGGTTGACGCGAAAAAAGCCTCATTGAAGCTGGCTAACTTAAACGCTAAAGTCAAGAACAACGCCCTCCACGCGATGACCAAGGCTGTTGAAGAAAACAGGGGGAGGATTCTGGAAGCCAACAAAAGAGATGTTGAGTCGGCTGAAAAGCTTGTGCGAGAAGGCAAAATGTCTAAGGCGTTCTTGAACAGGCTTAAGCTCAGCGAAAGCAAACTTGACGACGTAGTGAAAGGCTTGGAGAGCGTTGAAAAACTCGACGACCCCTCAGGCAAGACGCTATCGTGCACAGAACTCGACAAAGGCCTTGTGTTGTACAAAGTGTCCTGCCCAATAGGCTTAATCGGCGTAATATTCGAGTCGCGCCCAGACGTTGTGCCGCAGGTTTCGGCACTTTGCCTGAAGTCTGGCAACGCAGTCATACTGAAGGGCGGCTCTGAGGCGAAAGAATCAAACAGGACGTTGTTTAACGTGCTCCGCAATGCGTCTGTTGCTGCGGGCGTGCCAGACGGCTGGATGCAGTTAATTGAGACGCGGGAGGAGGTTAACGAGATTTTGTCTTTGGACGAGCACATCGACCTGCTTATTCCAAGAGGCAGCAACAGGTTCGTCAAGTTCATCCAAGAGAACACGAAAATCCCGGTGTTAGGCCACTCTGAAGGAGTCTGCCACGTCTATGTGGACGAGAAAGCGGAGTTGAACAAAGCGTGGAACATATGCTTTGACGCGAAAACACAGTATCCCGCAGCATGCAACGCAATGGAAACGCTTCTCGTGCACAAGAAGATAGCAAACACGTTTCTCCCGAAGATGGCTGAACGCTACATCAAGGCAGGAGTCAAACTAAAAGGCTGCGCTAGGACTCGGAGCATACTAAAGAACAGAAACATTGAGGAGGCTGTGAGAGAGGACTGGGGCGTAGAGTACGGGGACATGATACTGTCTATAAAGGTTGTGGACAGCTTGGAGGATGCGATAGAGCACGTCAACACCTATAGTTCAGGCCACACGGATGCGATAGTGACTGAAAACAAAAAGAACGCCAGACGCTTCATGGAAGAAGTCGACTCCTCAAGCGTCATGCACAACGCTTCCACACGATTCAGCGACGGATTCCGCTACGGGCTGGGCGCTGAAGTGGGCATAAGCACCAACAAAACCCACGCGCGAGGCCCCGTAGGCTTGGAAGGTCTTGTGATATACAAGTATCTGCTTGAAGGCAGCAACCACATTGTCGCAGACTACATGGGCAGGCACGCCAAAAAGTACTCGCACAAAAAACTGCGAAAAACGTGGTAGTTAATCCGCTATTTTCTGTAGCGTTTGTAGGCTGACGCGCCCGCAATCAAAGCCACAGCGTAAAGCAGGTACTTGAACCACGCTGCCACAACCAGAATCTTCAGTTCGACTGGATTCTCTTTCGTGACAAGGTGGTTCGTAACCGATATGGTTTTTCCTAACGCAGGAAGCTCCAACTTGACTGGCAGAACACCCTGCCTCGTCGGAACCGTTATCGCCCCACTGCCTTCGCCAATCCGCTCAAAGCCCTTGAACATTGGCGCCGAAGCCGTCTCAAGTACTGCCTTGTCAGCGTACATTGTGACGTCGCTTGAGCCGCCCATGTTGAATGTGCCAAGCTGCCATATGATTCCCAAGCCAACGGCGATTATCAGGCCCACTGCGAACAGCAACCCCGCCCCGGCGATAATCCACTTTAATGTGGGAGTCTGAGGCAAGTGTTTCCGTATTATCAGGATTATGGTCACCGCCATCAGGAATAAGAACAGGCTCACGTCAAAGTAAACCAAACCCACCGCAAAAAGCATGTAACATGCTGCGAACCTGCTGTCTTTCTTTAAGGCAAACGCCAGCAAACCCACTATTATCGCGAAAAACGCGGCGCTCTTGAAGGGCGGGAGCTCGCTGCCTCCGGGCGCGCCGAATGTTTCAAGGACGATGTAGTCTTTCGGGAGGTATATTGACGTGCTGGCTGTGGTTATCGGGAGGTCGGTTTTTGCTGTGGGTATTGTTATCAAGTCTACTGGCTTTATGCCGTCTCTTGTGGTGAAGTAAACCAAATCCAATGTGCCGTAGGTTGTCTTAGGGAACGACAGCAGAAGCTTCTCGTCTTTAGTCAGCTTAACCGCGGAGTTTTCAGTCGACGCGTAAAGCGGTGTCCCGCCAACGTCCACTTCAAGGTAGTCTACGCCGGTGTTGGCGTAACTGTAAGTCAACTCGCCGAGCACGCTCCCAGACTCAGTTATGGCAACAATGTTCGAAGCGCTCCTCACTGACGCTGCAAGCGAAGGCAAAACATCCAGCTTCTTGACTGCAACGCTGAAGACGTCGTTTTTGGACGCGAGGAACGCGCGCGCGTTAGAGTACTGCGGCTGTAGTGGCGACTCGCTTAAGTCTATTTCCTGCGCGGTTGTTGTTATGGAAATCTTTTTCTCCGGGTCGGATTCTATTAGAACGTGGTGGCGGTCTTCTTCCAGCGGAATCCTCATGGACTGCGAGTCAAAGAGGCCGCGTATTACGACAGACGCGTCAGCGCCCTCCAGGTCGAGTATGAGTTTGTCTTCCTTCTGCTCCCACTTCATTGCGCCCGAGACTGATGTGATGACTTCGTTGTTTTCCAGCGGTAGCGTGTAGCTGCCGAGCGTGCTTCCGAACGCTTTGAAGTTTATCTGATAGAGGAATTCGTTTCTCTCGGCGTATGTGTAGCGGAAGCTTCCGTCAACGAGCATTGAAACTTTCTCAGCCCGCTGTATTATGACGTCGTTTTTGTACAAGCCGAATCGGTCTCCGTCAATGGCGTAACCGTGCTGTATGTTGAATCTAAGCTGGTTCATGGGGCCGGGGACAAAAAGCCTTATCTGGCCGATGGTTCTTATCTTGAGTTTGCCGTTGAATTTGAACACTCCTTTTTCAGCGACGAAAAAGTAGCCTTGGTCGTCGAAAGAAATCGACGCGGGAGCGTCGTTCACTACAATGTCTTCCACCAGGAGGTCTGAGGAAGGCCCGAACAAGTAAACCTTCACGTTCTTGCCTAAAATCACCTCTCCTCTGCCCCGAATTGAAAGCTCGTTCGTAGCCAAGTCTCCTGACAAAAGGACGTCGTCCAGCGAATACAACCGCTCTTCAGTGTCGTTCAAGACTATTATTTCAGTAGCTGACGCCAAAACGGAAAAAGCCAGCAAAACCAGCACAACAAGAATTAATTTGGATTTTTTCATCTTCACTTGCATTTAATTAAGGATTAACCGAATGGTATATAAATAGATGCCATAATTTGTTCGGTATAAACCGAAAAATGAGGAAAATAGGTTTCATCGGCGCGGGGCGGATGGGCAGCGCACTGGTTCGCGGGCTAATAGAAAAAAAAGTTTCCAAGCCCAAAGACATCGCGGTCAGTGACGTGAGCGACGAACGCCTTACGGAACTCAAAAAACTTGGCGTTTCAACAAACAGGGACAACAAAACGGTTGCAGCAAAATCGGACGCTATTTTCTTGTGCGTTAAACCGCAGAACATGGGCGACGTCTTGGACGAGATTAAGAATGAATGCTCTGGGAAACTGCTTGTTTCCATAGCCGCCGGCATAACGACAAAATATGTCGAAAACAAAACGAATGGCACCCGCGTAGTGCGCGTGATGCCGAACAGTCCAGCACTCATCGGAGAGCTTGCCGCCGGATACGCTTCCGGCATTACTGCGACAAGGGAAGACACGGAGTTTGTGGGCGCACTTCTCGGACGACTTGGAGTCGCATTCGAGGTTGAGGAGCGTCTTCTTGACGCGGTTACCGGGCTTTCGGGAAGCGGCCCGGCTTACGTGTATTACATGAT
>CAZKCF010000061.1:0-5163 GCA_964551365.1 uncultured archaeon | reverse complement strand
CCTTAGTCTGGCGCAGGTTTTCTTTCAATTCTTCCCTGCTGGTCACGTCTCGGAATATGTAGACTGCTTGAGTTAGTTTACCGTCCTCATCCCAAAGGGGGTAAGAGCGGGTCTCGTGGTACATTTTACTACCATCTTCGAGTTTGTGGTCGTGAACTGACTCCTGGTATTCCCCAGTTTCGAACATTTTTTTCACCACACAGTGGTCGCAGACGCGGGAGTACCGGTGTATGACGGCATAACATTTTTTCTTGATTATGTTTTTTGTCGGGAATTTTAGGCTTTTTTTGAAGGCTTTGTTGTATTGTAGTATGTTATATTTTTTGTCTATTACTACTAAGCCCTCGTTTATGGAGTTTAATATTGTTTCAAATTGTTTTTTTGTGTTGCTTAGTTCTCGCTCAAGTTTTTTGTTTTGGGTGATGTCCACTAGAATGCCTTCGATGGCGGGTTTGCCGTCATATTTTATTATGCGGGGTTTTACTAGTACGTCAATCTCGTTTCCCTTGTTGTCGTATAATGTAACCTCATACTCTATTGGCGCTTTTTTCCCTGATAGTCGCTTGTTGGGGTACGTTAAAACTTTTTTTCTGTCGTTAGTGTGCACTTGTTTTATTAGGTCAGCTAATTTTTTTCCGATAATTTTTTCTTTCGGTAACTCCAGTGTTTTGCAGAACGATTTGTTTACAAATTTTATGGCGTTGTCTTGCAGGACGTACACCATGTTTGGAGAGTTTTCCACGAGTGTTTTGTACACCTTCTCGTTGTTCCGTTTACCAGCCAAAGACTTGTTTTCCTTCATTTCAAGGTTTCTTTGACGACTTCCACCAGAAGTTTTCTGTCAAAGGGTTTTGTCAGATAGTCGGCAACCAAATCCTGTAGGCCGAATATTTCAACGCCAGGGCCTTTTTCTACTGTGACTATTATCACTTTCGTGCCTTTCAGTAGTTTCATCTCCTTAAGTTTCCTTAAGGTGGTCCAACCGTCCATTTCCGGCATTCGTATGTCCAATATAATCAAATCAGGTTTTTCTCTTTTGGTCTTCTCGATGCATTCGCTGCCGCTGAAAGCTTCGATGATTTCGTGGCCCTCATTCTTTAGGACAATTTTTATTATGTCCACCATGTTTGGTTCGTCATCAACAACCAAGATTTTACTCATTTGAATCCCTCCTGTCTTTTGTTTCTATTGTTCCAACGGGGTTTACGATAATGTTTCTTCCCTTGTCGGTGACCTCCAAAAGCTTGTATTTGCCCTCTTTTATAACCTTAAGCAGTCCCTTAGACTCCAGCTCCTGGATTCTTGTTCGCGCAGTAGTCTTTGTTATGCTGAATTTTTCCGATACGTCCACGAACGAAGGCATCCTGTTGTGCTTGTTTTCACCGTAAACGAAATTCAACAACTCGTAGGAACTCTCAGACAACCTCACTGACTTTTCGCCCAAATCCTGAAGCTCCTGAGACAACAGCGACATCTCCTCATTGCCCAGTATCGACGGGTCCACTGACACAAGCAAGACGCAGTTACTTGACATGATTCTGTCGTTCACCGTCTGGATAAAGTTAAGTGTTTTGGCGAAGCTATTTTGAGTTATAATATAATCCAGCCGCTGGATGAGTATTACTGAGTCAACGTCATCCTGTATGAAGTCGCATATCACAAGCAGGAGCCGGTCTAAGTCAGTTGGTTTCACAGCCTTCTCATCAGTCTCAGCATTCGTCATCCACAGTATGGGCGTAGTCCGCAAGCTATACATCTCCCTGAACTGTTCCGGCTTAGTACGCGTGATTCCCAGCCCATAGTATCCTTTGGAGATAAGGTCAACGAATATCTCCGAGCTCTTATCGGGCTTGCTTTCGCCTATGAAATAACTGTAGCCTTTCTTAAGCCGGTAGCCGGTGCTGATTTTCCTAACCTTTTGCTCTGCGGTTGGCACGATATGCAAGCCGCGCGTTCTGGCTTCGTCAATAAGCAAACCAACGGAAAAGAGTAAAAACACGTTGGAAAACAATTGCGCACCCAAGGCCGTCAGCTCCATCAGGTGTTTTGCGGGCACGTCAACTCCAAAGATTAGGATGTAATCGCGTATGATGGGGTCGATTAAGAGGGTTATTGCGCCTATTCTGGTGCTGGTGTATGCAATTATGTTGTATTGGGGTAGGTATCGTTTGGCTATTTTTCCTATGCACAGGTACATCAGAACCAAGCCTATTATGCTGAATTCATAGGACACCAGCACCCATATGCTTTCTGATTGGATGTATTTGAAGTGGTATGCCATAAACGGCACTGCAACGGCGATGAGTAGGAGGGATATGACTGTGTGTCGAGTTTTGCCTATGCTTATCTTCTGGAATTGGATTAACTGCAGCGAAGCGTGCACGCCAATTATTATGCCTGCGAGTAGTATCGTGTTCAGCGTCGCAAGATGTTGTTCCACAGAATCGCCTAACGTCCAGTAGTCGTATGAAACTCCTGCCGCGTATATTAGCGCCGAGAGTATGGTGAGTGTAAGCCACCTCCACTTGGTCTTGTATTTTGTGTAGTACTCTATGTAATAGGCTAGAAACATCAGGCTGACCAGCGGGAAAAGCCATGTTATAAACCGGAGTATGTTGGATAGCGTAATTAGCGCAGTCATCAGCCCATCACCTGGATTATTATTATACGCGAGAGTAGATAAAATAAGTTTCTTTGGTTTAATTTGTCGGCGTTTTTTATCTCAGCCACCCAATATATTTGCTGGTGTTTGGGGAATGTCGTCTCACACGCGGGAGCCAATAATATCCGTTTTAGGTCATGTTGACAGCGGCAAGACCACGCTTTTGGATTACATTAGGGGTTCTGTTGTGGCAAGCAGGGAGGCAGGTGGCATAACACAGCACATTGGGGCGACTGACGTTCCCTTTGAGGCTGTGAGAGAGATATGCGGCACCCTGTTGGATAAGATAAGAATCAAGATTAACCTGAGGGGTCTGCTTTTCATCGACACTCCCGGTCACGAGGCTTTCACAACGCTCCGAAAGCGGGGCGGCAGCGTCTCTGATTTGGCGGTTCTTGTGGTGGACTTGAATGAGGGTTTGATGCCGCAGAGCATCGAGGCGATAGAGATTTTAAGGCATTACAAAACCCCGTTTGTTGTTGCTGCAAACAAGGTTGATGCTGTGCGCGGTTGGATTCGGGGCGTCGGCCTTAACGAACAGCCGCAGCATGTTAGGGACGAATTTTACAAAAAATTTTATGGTCTTGTGGGGCAGATTTCAGAACACGGATTCGACTCGGACTTATACAGCAGCATCAACGATTTCTCAAAACAGATTGCGATTGTCCCAACATCCGCCAAAACCGGGGAAGGAGTCCCAGAACTGATGATGGTTCTCATGGGGCTTGCGCAACAGTATCTCGCCAAACAGCTTTCGATGGAAGTAACGTCTCCCGGCAAAGGCACGATACTTGAGGTTAAGGAGGAAACCGGCCTTGGAACAACCATTGACGTGATACTATACGACGGCATAATACGGAAGGGCGACCCGATAGTCGTCGGCAGTGCAAAAAAGCCTATTGTCACTAAAGTTAAGGCTTTGCTGAAGCCTAAAGCCTTGGATGAAATGCGCGACCCGAGGGAGAGGTTTAAGAGCGTTGATGAGGTTTACGCTGCTTACGGCGTCAAGATTGTGGCAGTCGGCTTGGAGGGTGCGTTGGCTGGCGCGCCGGTTTATGTGGGCGGGCTGGAGCTTGTGAAGAAGGTTATGGAGGAGATTGGGGAGGTTGAGTTTTCTAGGGATTCCGTAGGGGTTATCGTGAAAGCCGACACGTTGGGGGCGTTGGAGGCTTTGATGAAGATAATGTCTGATGAGGGTATTCCCGTGCGTAAGGCCAGCATAGGGAGGGTTTCCAAGCAGGATGTTGTTGAGGCTTCGACGATAAGCGGGGAGAACAAGTTTTTGGGTGTTGTTTTGGCATTTAATTCCTCAGTATTGGAGGAGGCTAATGATTTCGCTGAAAAACACAACGTTCGGGTTTTCACGAGTAACATAATCTACAGGCTTATTGAAGACTACATGAAGTGGGTTAAGGATGAGCGGGAGCAAGACAAATTGCGCAGGAAGAAGGAGGTTGTTTTCCCGGCCAAGTTTACTATACTCCCCAAGCATGTTTTCAGGCAGAGTAAGCCTGCCATAGTCGGAATCGAGGTTTTGGTCGGCAAAGTTAAGACCGGATGCAGGCTGATGCGTTCCGACGGCAAGGTCGTTGGCATCATCAGGGAGATGCAGTCTTCAGGCGAAAAAACAGAGTCAGCTTCCGCAGGAGATAAGGTCGCTATTTCAGTAGACGACGTCATAATCGGAAGGCACTTGTTTGAAGGCGACATAATTTACCCGTTCGTATCCTTCGAGGACATGGCGCGCCTCAAGCCTGAGGAGCTGAGTGACGATGAGAAGAAAGTCCTTAAGGAAATCCGCGACATAATAAAACATAAATGATGAGATACGATTTTGAGTTGGGGAGGGTTGGGTCTGAGGTGAGGAAGGCTGGCGCAAGGCGTGTTGGACTGCAGTTTCCGGAGGGTCTTAAGTCTTATGCCGTTGAATTAGCGTCTCGGATTGAGGATGAGACTGATGCCACGGTAGTCGTTTTCGTGGACCCCACGTATGGTGCTTGTGACACTAAGGATGAGCAGGCTGTGAAACTTGGCTTGGATTTGATTGTGCATTTTGGGCACACGAGAATGTAGGCGTTAGTGTGCTAGTGATTCCAGATATAGGGTAGTGTAGTCTTGTCGGCCTATTTTCTCCGCTTTTTTCTTGAAGTTGTTTTTTCGGGCCAATTTTTCCAGCACCTTGTGGGCGCCTGAGCCGTATTGTGCGGCTTTTTTTCTTCGGTTTAGGATTGATTGGGGTGTTTTCAGTTTTTCGGCGACTTTTCTCAGGACGTATTTTCGGACGTAGTTTTTGCCGTTTACCGTGTCCATGCACTCGTATTCTTGGGTGGAAAGTTCTTTGACTTTCAGGTTGACGGGTATTTTTTTGGCGTATTCGACGAGTTTGGGGTTCATGAACGGGAACTTCAGTTTTATGCCGTTTAGCCTGCAGACGTTTGAGTCGTAGTTCAGCTGGTTTTCGAATATCTGTTCAACATCTTTTTTCATCATGGCTTCAAGGT
>CAZKCF010000060.1:3327-5195 GCA_964551365.1 uncultured archaeon | reverse complement strand
GCTGAGCACTCTGGTGGAGTCTCCTGAAGGCTCCATAAAGTTGTCTTCAAGCACTTTAGGGAAGTTTCTTGGCGTGTCACAGCAGACTGCGTCACGCTACCTATCTTCTTTAGAGCGCGATGGGTTGATAACCCGGCGGGTTTATGCGAGAGGGCAGGAGGTGTCGTTGACTCCAAAGTCTGTCAAGCTTCTTTTTGATTTGAACTCTGGTTTGTCCGATTTTCTTTCAGGGAAAAAAACGCGGCTGGTGCTCAAAGGCAGGGTCGTGATAGGGATGGGCGAGGGAGCATACTACGTGAAAGCTTACGCAACTAGAATCAAGGCTGCGCTCGGTTTTGCCCCGTATCATGGGACATTGAATCTTCGTCTTGACGCCGGTAATGCGAGCCTACAGCGTTATGTTTTCAAGACAATAGCCGGTTTTTCCGAGAACAACCGCACCTTCGGGAGCATAAGTTTAATACCCGCGGAATTGTCTTCGGGCAAAGATAAAATCGAGTGTTTCATAATACTGCCTGAGCGCACGCACCACACTAACGCGCTGGAAGTTATCTCAGAACATAACTTGCGCAAGAAGCTGGGTTTAGATGATGGGGACGCGGTTTCGTTGAAAATCAGCTGAGTTTCTTTTCCACTACTTCTCCTGCGGGAGACGTTTCGCTGAAAATCTGGGCGCTGAATTTGTATATTTTTGTCGCATGCAGTAGCCACGCGTCGGGGTTTAGTCCTGCCTTCATGCACGTGTTGGACAGGAATTCTTCAGCATCCCACTTCCATTCTACTGGAACCTGCGGCAGCAACAGTCCTCTGAAGTATCCTTTCTCGACTATTAGGCCGTCTCTTCCGACAACGACTTCTTTCGCGTATTCCATGGGCTTTTTGACTTTAATCAGTTCGGGTTTCGTCAGCACCGAGACTTCTACGATAAGGTTGTCTAATTCGCTTTCCCTTACTGGCGGAAAGCGGGGGTCTCGTGTTGCCGCCGATACTGCCGCGTCTTTAACTGCGTCGCCCAAGGGCATTATCGGCTCAGGGTATCCAATGCATCCTCTAAGCTCTTTTTCAGGGTATGTTTCGAGCGTGACGAAGACTCCTCTGTCTTCATTGAAAAATTCTTTAAGGCTTTCCGGTGCAGGCGGGGTTTTCCGGCTGTAGTGCGATGAGATGACTGACCTCGCGTACCTAACCAAAGCAGTTCCTTCCGTTGAGCTTAGTTTCACGACACAGTCACCTTAATCTTCGACTTGCATAGCGCGTAAACCTCAATCTCTCCGACAGTTTCCCCGAGTTTTTCGGTGTGCGTGCACGAGCCTATCGGACACTGGCCTGAGTAAACTCTCCTGCCTGAGGGATGCACCTGCAACACAACATCATCATTGAGCGTGCACTCCGTCCTGTTTGGGATGCGCGTCCACTCCAGCGTAACTTCGCTTCCGCGCATGTTGTTGAACTGCATTTGCGCGTACCCGTCCATTGTGGTGCGCGTTTCTGGGGCGTACTTTATTTCGTCGCTGGTGGTTTTCATTTTTTCGTTCAGGCATCCTGCTGTCATCAATAGTGCGATGTAAAACCAAAGTAGTCTACTCATTTGAGTGCGTCCAGGACTTTTTCTATTATCTCGTTTTCGCTTGGGAGCTTGGCTTTGTTGTCTTCTATGTTGGGGTCGATTACGACGACTCCCTGCTTCTTAAGCTTTTCGATGTTTTCAACGACGAAGGGGTTATAATACATTGAAACGTGCATTGCAGGCACGATTATGACTGGAATGCCGGAGCCGAGCGCGGTTGAAGCGAAGGTTGTGACTGTGGTGTCGTCTATGCCGCACGCTATCTTGGATATTGTGTTGGCCGTGGCCGGGCAGATTAAGA
>CAZKCF010000060.1:2710-3317 GCA_964551365.1 uncultured archaeon | reverse complement strand
TCGACTGCTCCAGTGAGTTCTGTCACGACTTTTTTCCCTGACGCCCACTCCAGCACGTTTGGGTGTATTATCTTTTCGGCGTTCTTTGTCATCACGCATTCGACTTCAACACTCCGTCTGGCAAGCTCCCTAACCAGTTCTGGAATCCTTACTGCGGCAACGCTGCCGCAAACGCCGACCACAATCTTTGCCATAGTATCTTATTGGCGAAAACCAATATTATAAAAAATGTCGCATTGTCGGTACCAAAAGGGAGCTAACTTTGAGCGCGAGCTCGTGAACATCTTTTGGGAGAGGGGTTGGGCTGCGCTTCGTGTCGCTGGCTCGGGTGTTACGTCGCATTCTGTGCCGGATGTTGTTGCCGTAAAGGGTGGCGTGCTTTTGGCTGTGGAGTGTAAGACTACTGTCAAAGACAGAATCTACTTGAAGGCTGCTGTGGAGGGTCTGAAAGAGTTCGCTTACGTTTCAGGGGCGAAGGCTTTTATTGCCGTAAAGTTTGTTCGGGAGAAACCTAGGTTTTACGACATATGCGGGATGATTGTGTCAGACAACTATGCTGTTACCGTGCGTGACCCGTACCTGTCTTTCGAGTCCCTCATCGGCGAGC
>CAZKCF010000060.1:0-2700 GCA_964551365.1 uncultured archaeon | reverse complement strand
TTTAGCGCGGCAGGTACGGGTACCTGCATGTTGGGCAGACTTTTTTGTTTTCTTGGATGCATATGTTGCACATGTAAACGTCCAGTGGCTTGAGTTTTCTGAGGCCTGTGTGGCCGCAGAAGGGGCATTCCATGCCGCGGCCTTTGTCTTCCTTGAGGCATACGCCGCATACTATGCTGTCGCAGCTTTTGCATTCGAAGAACGATAGCATGAAGTCTCTGCCGTGCACGTCGTCTTCATAGCAGGGCAGGCATTCTTTCCTAAAGCAGTTTTCGCAGTCGATTGTGATGTAGATGTGTTCCAGACGCTGCTTCCTGTTGCGGAGCCAGTCCTCCATGTTAATTTAATTGACTGCGGGAATTTATATTCGACTACATTCGCTGTGGCGCCTCCACGCCAATAAGGTTTAAGCCCTCCCGGATTATCTCCTGTACTGCGTGCACCAGCAGGAGCCGGCGTTTCATCGTCTTCTCATCAACGTCCAGCACTTGGCAGTTTTTGTAGAACCTGCTGTAGGATGCTGCGAGCTCGTACAAGTAGGTTGCGATGTAGTTCGGCTTAAGGTCTGCAGCCGATTTTTCAACGCGCTCCGGGAACGCGGCGACAAGTTTGATTAACGATTTTTCCTCCTCAGTCAACGCAAAGCTGATGTCATCCAGACGTATCTGCGATACCTCTACTCCAGACTTCTCGACAATCCTGCATGAGCGGGCGTGAGCGTACTGTATGTACGGGGCAGCATCGCCGTCGAAAGACAACGCATCCTCCCACCGGAACGTTATCGGCTTGTTGGGGTCGGTCTTTATTATGTGATACTTTACCGCGCCAACCCCTATCATGGGCACGGTGGTTTCATCGCCGATGCCGCGTGTCTTAACCTCTTTTTCAGCCCGCTCTTCCGCTTCGTCCAAGAGCATGTCAACTGGCGCGGTCTGTCCTTTCCTTGTTGAGAGTTCTTGGCCTTCGAAGTTGACGAAGCTGAAGTGCACTACCTCCAGTTTTTTCTTGAAGCCCATCATTTTCTCCAGTATTGTTTTCAGTTCTTGGAACTGCATCTTATGGTCTTCGCCCAAGACGTTGATTAATCTGTCTCCGTGCAACGCCTTCTTTTGGTGGTATGCTATGTCCCTGCTGGAGTACACTGACGTCCCGTCAGGTCGCTCTAGTACTGTGAAGCCCGTCTTGCGTTCAATGCCGAATTCAGTTAAATCAAGGCCGCTTCCGGCGTCCGACGTCTGCCAGCGCGGGTTTTTCTTCAGTTGGTTTAAAACTTTTTTCACGCTTCCGTCTGTGAGGAACGTGCTTTCGTAGTCGTATGCGTCGAATTTCACGCCGAGTCTGTTGAATGTTTCTTTTTGCCCGTCAAGACATATCTCTGCTGCGTTGGTTATCTTTTCCAGAGAGCTTACGTTGCCTTCTTCAGCATGCCGTATCAGCTCCTGCACTCTGTTTTTGAACTCGTCGTCTTCTTCGAATCTTTTGTTCGCAGCCACGTACTTGAAGAATACTTGGAAGTCTTCCTTCTTTTTGTACCTCTCGTACTCGCGTTCAAGCGTCTTGTCGGTGGGAGTATCCTCTTCAAGTCCTAAGGCTATCATGGCAATCTGTTTCCCTATGTCGTTCACGTAGTAGTGTGTTTCGACATCATATCCCGCGTACTCGAGTATCCTCCTCAAGGAGTCTCCAATCAGCGTGTTCCTAAGCCTGCCGACGTGAATCGGCCCAGACGGGTTAATGGACGTGTGCTCTAAAACAATCTTTTCCTTCTTCAAGGCGCCTCTGCCGTAGCCGCCGGCCAAGACCTCAGACAGAACATGTTTCGTGAATTCCTCATAATCTAAGTGAAAGTTCAGGTAGCCTCCTGAAGCATCAACATTCTTTACCAAACCGCGTGGTCTTATTTTTCCCGCAATCTTTTTTGCTATCCCAGCAGGATTCTCTTTCCTCTCAGAAGCCAGCTTGAATGCGACAGTCGAAGCCAAGTCTGCTGCGGGAGAATCCCGTATCTCCTCCAAACCAACCTTTAACCCGCATGCGCCCTCGATTAACCCAGCGACCTGCCGCCTAGCTTCAATCATGTAATACATTAAAAAAGCGCGGTTAAAATTACCCCACATTCAGCGGCGTTAGACTATTTATTCCACCTGGTTTAAGATATTACCGATGGATATCCTAGACAAGGCTCAAGCCAATCTGCTTATCAAAAAGGCTGACCGGGATATGGCATCCGGTAACTACAAGGACGCCTTAGAGTCCTACCTGAAGGCGCTTAAGCTGAAACTTGATTCTCGCGACACAGACATAAATTACGGCGAGTTTTACAACAACATCGCGACTGCTTATGTTAAGATGGAGGTCATCATGGAGGATGACCGCGTTAAGAACCGCGAGAAGGCTGCTGAATACTACAAGCGGGCTGCAGACTTCTACTCCAAGAAAGAGGACTACGGCAACGCAGGGCAGTCCTTTGAAGGCGCCGTAAACTGCTACAAGGACCTTGACGACTCGGTTAACGCGGCCGGTTTTAGCGTGCAGTCCGCTCTCATGTACTCGAAGGCGGGCGACACGTTCGAGGCGAGCCACGCTTACCTTGAAGCCGCCCAACAGTACGACAAACTGGGTAAATACGAGAACGCGGTAGAGTTATACATCAAGGCTGCTGAACTGGACGTGGAGCTCAACGACAAGATGAAGGGCGTT
>CAZKCF010000059.1:0-5202 GCA_964551365.1 uncultured archaeon | reverse complement strand
ACAACAAAAGTGTATGAACAGTATTATGACAGGATAGATAGCAACAGGAAACTGGACTGGCAGACGTGCATGAGTGACCCGGAATGCAGGACTTATGAGGCCGTTGCAGTCGGAGGTACGCTGATAACCTACCCCGCTTACAAACTCTTCGGCTTCAAAGGCGCTGAAGTTTTCATTCGGATTGTGGAAGTGGTGTTTATGGTGCTTTCATTGTATGCTGTGAGGAAGCTTACGGGCTCGTTCAAGATAAGCCTCTTAATGTTCGTTTATTATCCGTTCTTACTGGATTCATTCAGAATTGGCACGTCGGGACTTATTGTCGTGAACGTGTTTATAGTGGCTATGTCGTCCTATCTTTTCATAACGGGTAGGAAAAACGTCGCCTATTTTTTGAGCATGTTTTCGTCGGTATTCAGCCACGAGGGCATTGCTCTCGCAGGAACGTTTTTTCTGGCGGACAACATTGTGGAAAACAACAGGTTTGTGCTGAAGTTCAAGAACCTCAACAAGATAGTTTACGTTATTATACCGATAGTATTCCACATGGTTCTCATGAACTACTTTTTCGGCCACCCGTTCGCGTCAATAATATACAACAAATACGCCATAAGAAACCTTTACCAGTATGAGGGGTACAAGATAGCCGCACGATTAGTCCTCTATGCGCTCATACCAGTAATTCTCTATTACCTCTACTTCATGGAAAAGCGGCTGTTTATTCCGTCCCTTGTGCTCGGCGCAACATACCTGTACTTCGGTTTCTTTGGATTCAGGCACCTGTTTTACGAAATATTCAGGCACTTCTGCAACCTGCTGCCGTTCGGACTTTACGTGCTTGCCAAGAAGATAACGTTAGAGTAGCTGGTATACTATGAAAACAGTCTGGTTGCCGTGGACTACGTCTTTCACGCGCGCGGTGTTGTTTGCGTACTCGAACAGGTGGTAGTAGTTTGAGGTGAATGAGTAGTTTGATGGCACCCTGACGTTAGAGTAGTGCCGGCCCAGAAAGCCGATTTCTTTATCTAGAAAGTGGGGGTGGAATTCCCCTTCCACTGGAGCCCTGTCGAATTCGCTGTAGATTGAGAGTACCGCGTAATCTGCTCCAGAGTCCTTTAGTTCTGGAACACTCTTGCTTTGGTCCAGCCTAACAACGTTTTTTCCTGAAACCAATGTAAGATATTCTGGCTCAAACTCGGACGCCACAGTAATGTTGTTGCCCTTAAGTGTTGAGAAGTATTCGCCAAGGACGTCGCCGCCCCACAAAAGCGACGAAGAATCCATGACGACCATCTGCTGGGCTTCAACTATGCTAACGATAAAGAAGACTACGAAAAGCATGTCTGCTGTTTTCGCCGAAAACCTCTTTAACTCCAAAAAACCTATGGACGAGAGCGCAGCATACGACGGCCACAGCATCACCACAAGACGCATGTCCTTCCAGCCCTGAAGTTGGAAAAAGAGGAATATGATGATGAAGGACAGCATGAGCAGGATATGGTTGCTTTTTCGGGTTAGAATAGAGGCACGGAATCCTAGAACGAAAAATAGCGTCCAAGGCACAACAACAAGATACATTAACAGAGAGTACCATGGCGTTGACTCCCAGCTAACGTACTCTGTAAGATGCTCTGAGCCAAAAGAACCGGATTCCAAGAAAACAATAAAAGAAACCAAAGCTGAAACCAACACAAAAGACAAGAAACCAATGTGAAACCAACGTTTCCCGAAAACACAAGAATTTTGTGAAAGCAATAGATAAAGCGCGTAGACCGGGAGCAACAGCAGCGCCGATGATTTTGTGAGGAACGCTAAGGCTAGTGCCACTCCCGAGTGGAGCATGAACTTTTCCTCTTCATGAACGCCCTTGAAAAAGTAGACCATCGAAAGCATCGAAAACACCATCAAGGCGATGTCGGTCAGAGGGTACACGCCGTAGCGCCACAAATAGGGAAAAGATAGTAATATCAGCAGTGGGGTGAGGCCGTCTCCGGTAAACTTCTTGCCGAAGAAGAACATCACAGCCAAAGACAGTAAGATGAAAAAAAGCGGGACAAAAAACATTGCCTGCCGGACGCTGAATCCCATCAACTGAGGGACTGCAAGCGCCAGCGGAAACACGGGCGCCCGGTAGAATACGCCCATCGAGTATTCTCCGTGAAGTATTTCGCCTGCAAGCTTTAGGTATTGGGCTGAGTCGGATTGAAAGCTATGCTGGGGGTAGACTGCGGTGTAGAAGAACGTCGCTGCAAAAAAAGCCAAACCCAAGTAGACGAGCTCTCGCCTAGACACGTGAGGCATAGAAGATAATATGAGTCATAGATTAAATTTCACGTGCTGTTGTACACGTCCTCAAGCACTTTCAGGAGTTTGGGCGCATTGGCCTCGACAGAGTATTTTTCTTCCACGGTTTTTCTGCCGGCGAGTCCGATTCTGCGGCGCAATTGGGTGTCTTCTATTAGTTTGTAGATTTTAGTGTACCATTCTTCGTCTGAGCCGGCTAGGAATCCGTTGACTCCGTCTTCAACGACTTCCGTGTTCATCCCGACGGGAGAGATTACTGCTGGGACTCCAACGCCCATGTACTGCAGGGCCTTGAAGCTGCATTTTCCGCGGGACCAGATGTCGTCTTCAAGGGGCATGAGTCCTATGTCAAAGTCCTGCAGGTCGTCTACTTCAGTGTTTAAGTCGAATTTCTTGAAGACGAATTTTGAGCCGAATGTTTCTTTCGCCATTATTTTGTCGGTGTTGCTGCTTATGACCTTCAGCAGGATATCGTATTTTTCGTTTAGCCTGCTTAGCACACCGTTTAGTTTGTTCAGGTAGAAGTTTGTGCTCGAGCTGCCAGACCAACCTAACACAACAGTTTTCGCCGACGCTTCAGAACGCACCCGGTATTTTACAGTATCAATGGGCGTGGGTATTACAGTGACATTGTCAGCGTACTTTAACGCGTATTCCTTCAGGAAGCTGTTGCCGACCACAACGTGCCTGCTCATCCGGATTATGCGCGGGATTCTGTTTTCGTCGTTTATGATTCGGAATAGGGGGTTTGCTGTTTTGGGGCTTGCAAATATTGCGTCATCAAAGTCGAAAACAATCTTTGGATTCAGCGTGCGGAAGATTTTTTCTGCGACAGGATATATGTGGGGCACGATGTCCCTCTGCAGGAAAACAACGTCGAATTTTCTGGCGAAACGGGCGTGCGCAAGCCTTCTGGCAAGCATCATGCTGAAGTAGCATATTTTGTCAACTGTGCGGGGGGACGTGAACCACTTGAGGAAGTATGGCTCGGTTATCGCTGGCAGAACAGTGCACCCGACGCCCTTACTTTCGAGGTAGCTTAGGTACTGGTGCACGCGGTATCTGCTCGCCCCGCCTTGAATTGGAGTCTGCGTCAGAAACAATACCCTCATTTTTGTGGCATTAGGTATGATATAAATGAGTTATAATAAAACAAAAATTATAGAGGTAATATGCTAGAGTCCGCCAGAAGGCGAAACCTTGACTGGTTCCTGCTGCTGACAACAATTTTGGCTTTATTCCTGTCCCTTAAGAGCCTAGACAACAGTTACCTGTGGCAGGATGAAGCTGAAACCGCAGTCATAGCGCGTAACACGATAGACTATGGTTACCCTCGGGCTTATGATGGGAAGAATTTGGTGTACCAGATAGAAAACAGCTTCAAAGAGGGTTACGTGTGGATTTTCCATCCTTGGCTGCAGTTTTATCTCACCGCCGCATCATTCATGTTGTTCGGCGAAAACACGATAGCAGCGAGGCTTCCTTTCGCCTTGTTTGGCGTGGCATCAATTGTGTTCACATATTTTCTGGCGCTTAAGGTTTCGTGCAACATGAGGGTTGCGCGAATCTCGTCGGTTATGCTCGCTTTGTCGGTGCCTTTTTTGCTGCACATACGGCAGTGCAGGTATTACTCGACGACTGTTTTTTTCACGGTATGGGTTGTGTATGCTTACCTGATGATTAGGGAGGGTAACAAAAAAGGCGTGTTGCATTTTGTAGCGTCATCTGTTCTGTTGTTTCACAGCAACTATGCTTCGTTCGCGGGAGTCGTCGGCGGCCTTATAGTTTACGAGTTTTTCTCGAACGGTATTGTTGGAATCAAGCGGCTTATAGCGCCGATTTTGGTCGTGATGGTGTTTGTTGTGCCGTGGATAGTTTACTTGGAGTTGTGGCTTAGGTCAAGCCCCCTTAGTTTGCTGAGGTTTTTCAGGGGGATTGTGTATTATTCAATAAGCTTGAACAATTACGTGTTCCCTGTTTTGTTTTTGCCTACAGCATTCTGGGCTTTAAGGCGCGTTGACAGGAAAACGTTTGACAGCAGCGGTGTTTTGTTGAGCGTGATAGTTGTTACTGTTTTGTTTTTCTCGCTGTCTCCTGTGAGGTACCTTAGGTTCGTCTTGAATGTCATGCCTTTTTCGTTCATATTGCTGTCGATTATGTTCGACAGAATCATGCGTTGGAGCAACTTTGCTGGAGTTTTTTTGGTAGTTGTTTTGTTGGCGAGCAATATTTTAAGCGCAATACCTGCTGTGGTCGCGTATTCGCAGTTTAATGTTTTTGAGGATGCTGTTGGGGGGTGGCTTGACGCCAGAGGCATTGAGAGAAGTAGAATAGAACGGCACATAAGTTTTATTGGCGAGGATTTGGAGAATTCAGTTAAACTGAGAATTCCTTTAGCGGATTACTTGCGTGAGTTGAGTCATAAACACAACGGGCCGCCTAGCGAGTGCATGATAGATTACCTACGCGAGGACGGAGACAGCAGCAGGACTGTTCTGACCAACTATGATGACCTGTCGATTATGTTTTACACGAACAAGACGGTTAGGGGCGTTCTAGCCTACAGGTACTTGAACGAGCCTGAAAAACCCGAGACGATAATACCTCGGGAGGGAGGCGGCTTTGACTTCGTCCAAAATTTGACTGAAGGCTACGCGGAGTTTAAATTAGATTGCCCGCCCGGCGAAGTTGACTCATTCTACCACAACTACCGGACTTTTTTGAATACTGAAGAGATAACGATATACCAGAAGCCTTAAGTCGCGCAAACAATATGCTTGAGTCTGTGCGTCAGCAGAATCAATGAAATAAACTGGGCAACCGTTAAGGCGATTATTGCACCCAACATTCCGGTTTTCGGCACCAGCAGGAGGTTGAGGGTTAGGTTGACTACTGCGGCCA
>CAZKCF010000058.1:0-5214 GCA_964551365.1 uncultured archaeon | reverse complement strand
CCTTAAGCGCTTCAAGCGGCTTTCGTTCAGCAGTAATCATTTTCCTAGCTTAGTCGGATTACCTCCAAGTGAAATCATTTTTTTCTTAAATTCGTTCAAAATAGGGTTTAAATTATCATTACTTCCGCGCTTTAAATCAAAAAACTCAAGCCGTGCGCCGCCTAAACCAGCCTCGTCCAAAAGCTTTTTCGCGATGACGACACGCTCTCTGATGAGACTGCATCCGTCATTGTACCTGCAGTTTTTTTCAGAACAGCCTAACACAAGCAGACCGTCTGCTCCGCGCGTGAAGGCGTCAAGCAGCGAGTTAACGCTCACATAACTTAGGCACTGAGGTTCCACCACGCTCACGCCATCAAAAAACTTCAGGCGGCTGTGCCCGTCCTCAACGCAATTTAGGTGGCCGCAGTTTAACACAACCAAGTTTAACCCGCCTCGAACATTAACCTTCGCCGCGACTTTTTTAAGCTGTCTCTCGAACACGTCAATGCTGTCGTTATTCAAAGCCAACGCGCCTGCAGGACATTCGACAACACAGATTCCGCACGCAAGACACTTTTCAGGAACAATCTCGACCGCATCCTCCCGGATTTCCGGAGCGCCATAAGGGCACAACCTAACGCACGTCAGACAAAGCACGCATTTTTCAGTAATACATTCGGCGCCTACGCCACAGCTTAAGCAACGCTGCGCTTCCCGTATCCCAGAGCATTCGCTGAAACCCAAATCAACCTCGGCAGATGTTTTTCTCTCCTGCCTCGGCAGCTTAAGCGTCTCCTGCCTGCGCACACACCTAATCCGCCGCAACGTCTTCTCAGGCAACGAACCGACAGTCAAAGGAGATAGCAAGGCAGTTTGATTGAACTCAGAAATTCCCCTCAAATAGCAGTGTACTTTGGCTGCAACATCTTTGCCGGAACCCATAGCCTCAACGACGCTGGACGGCCCAGTCAAAGCATCACCGCAGACGAACACACGTTCCGCACGAACGCTAGCAAGGTTGGAGCCAGAGCTCTGGCCGACCGCAACCACCACAGAATCAACGTTCAGAGAAAACTGAGAGCCCTTCAAAGGCACTGCACACCTTCTGCCAGACGCGTCAGAGTCGCCCAAACGCATTCTCACACACTCAACAGACTTAATCTTACCTGAACCAACAAACCTGAGAGGTGAAACAAGAAACCTGATTTTAACTCCTTCAGACAAAGCATCCTCCACTTCCTCGTCAAGCGCAGGCATCTCGCGCCTAGAGCGCCTGTAGAGGATGACAACGTCTTTTGCGCCAAGCCGTAATGCTGTTCTTGCAGCGTCTAATGCTGTGTTCCCACCGCCGATTACGGCAACGCTGCTGCCCACAGGTATTCTTTCACCTGCCTTTGCCTTGCTGAGGAAGTCAATTCCATGATAAACTCCTTCAAGCGTCTCGCCTTCCACGCCAAGTCTCACGCTCTCCCAAGCGCCAAGAGCAAGTACTACAGCAGCATACGTTTCCCTCAACATCCTAAGCCTGCTGGCAGTAACCTCAACACCAGTCTCTACGTTAACCCCCAACGCCTTCACGGACTCCACATCCTTCTTCAAGACGTTTAGCGGTAGACGATACTCTGGAACGCATGAAAAAAGCATTCCGCCAGCTGAAGTAAGCTTGTCGAAGACAACGCACTTGTAGCCGAATAACGCAAGCTCGCGGGCGGCAGCCAACCCCGCCGGACCAGCACCCACTATAGCAATCTTTTCCCTGAAGTTAACCTTAGGTTTCCTAGGCCTCCGAACGCCAGCGTTCTCGCAAGCGAACCTTTTGAGCGAGCAAATAGACACCGGCGCATCAACCCCGCTTCTGCGGCACTCGCTCTCGCACGGGTGAAAACAGACTCGACCGCACGTGAACGGCATCGGATTGTTCTCACTCAAAACCTTGAACGCGCCTTCAAAGTCCCTGCGCGACACAAGCTGCACGTACTTTTGCGCGTCGGTCCCCACCGGGCATGCGCTGTTGCACGGCGCAACGTATTTTCTCTTCATGATTTTTTTAGGGGGTATAAAGATAGATTAATGGTTTCAACGGCTAAAAATGCTATTTTTATTTTTCTGTTATGATGGATTATAAAACCAAGATGAAAAAGATACTTGTTTACGTCACGCCGGAAGAGTACGCCAGCCTGTTTGATGTTATAGTAGGATACGACGAAGGGGCTGATGCTGTCGTAAGGTACAGCAAAGTTGACGCAAAAAGCGTTCCAGAGATAGTCCACAACTGCGTCTTCACAAGACGGACGGACGACCTGAAGAACACTGCGATTTTCATAGGCGGCAAAAACGTTGATGAATCAGAAAACTTAATGCTCGCCGTCACCGAAACGCTTGGCACGCTGCCAGACGTATTCCGTGTTTCAGTTGCCATAGACCCAGAGGGAACATACACTACCGCAAGCGCGTGCGTCGCCAAGATAAAGAAGACGCTTGGAAGCCTGAACGAGCTGAATGCTGTTGTTTTGGCTGGCACGGGCCCCGTCGGCAGGACTACCGCTGTTTTGCTGAGCCACGAGGGTTGTAGTGTCGGTTTGACTTCACGCAGCAAAGCCAATGCAGCTGAAGTGTGCAAGACAATCAAAAGGGTTCACGACATTGACGTTACCCCATATGAGGCTTGGAATGACGAGAGCATGAGCAAGGCTGTTTCAGTCGCAGACATTATTGTATCAAGCGGGTCTGAAGGCATAAAACTGCTCTCGCAAGACGTTTGGGCTTCTGAAGGAAGGATAAAACTTCTGGCTGACCTGAATGCCGTGCCGCCCACAGGAATCGAAGGCATAGAGGTAACAGACGACAATGCCAAGAGAAACGGCAAAATATGTTTCGGCGCTATGCCGATAGGCAACCTTAAGATGAAATGCCACAGACTTATCGTTCAGGAACTCTTTAAGGACAACAACAGGGAAATCGGCCTCACCGAGGTATACAATCTCTGCAGCAAGCTCGTGTGACCTTAGGATTTGAAGTCATTCAAGACAATACCAGACAGCGGCTTGGGGAAAAAATAAGTGGACTTCGGCGGCATACGCTCACCCTTGTCTGCCACATCCTTTATCTGCGAAACCTGCGTCGGGTTCATGAAGAACGCCATCTTGTATTTTCCGTCGTAAACAAGCTGAAGCGCCTCCTCCCTGCTTTTAACATACTTTATGTTTTTTTCGCCGGACTGGTCTTTCAGCCCCAAAACACGCTCAATGATGAGCTTGTGGAGGATTGAAACATCAAGGCTCCTCCACTTAAGAGACTTTTTCTCGTTTATTTGCGATACAAACGAGTCGTCCTTGAGCGAAAGCAGATAATACCTGCCGTTGCCTAGAAACATGCCAAACGAATGCTTTGGCTCCGACTCCAGTGCCTCAAAAAACTTTTTTCTTTGAGCGAGTTCATCGTCTCGGCCGAAGCTAAAAACCTTCATGTCAAAGAAATCCAGCAAACGTTCTTCAAGAGTCTTGACGTCAAGCTTAGGCAGCCCACGAAGCAGACGATGCGTCGGCAGCACGACAAGCCCCGGGTCGTTCATGTCCACCAAAAGCATCATCGCGTAACCGTACCTGCTGTCCCTTGAAAGCCTGCTGAGGGAAAGCGCGCTCTCGTACCGGTGGTGGCC
This sequence comes from uncultured archaeon, assembly GCA_964551365.1. Classification (GTDB taxonomy): domain Archaea; phylum Altiarchaeota; class Altiarchaeia; order IMC4; family SCGC-AAA252-I15; genus CAZKCF01. The sequence goes on along the minus strand of CAZKCF010000058.1, from coordinate 1,574 downwards.
GTCTGCTATGTAGAGTTTTTTATCCTTCATCTCCTCGATTATTTTTTTCACGGTCCGGGCGTCATCAACGACCCAAATCTTGTGTCGTATGTCGTTCGCGTCCACAAAATCGATTACAGGCTCTCGCTGTATCTCAGCCGAAATCCGGTTTTGTATGACACCATGCGGGTCGGAATAAAGCGAGAATATGCAGCTGAAGTTCGCCTTACACTCTTTGATAAGCTTGAACCGGTCTTCAGCAGACTTTGCTATAATCTCCTCGTGTGGCAGTATAACGCCCTTCTCGAATGGCTCCAGTTTAACCAATGCGATGAAACCCAGCCTACGTCCTCTCTTCCCGTTGTCAAGAGGAAAATCCTCCTCATAAACGTACAAGGAAGGCTTAGTGTCCCGGACAAGTATCTCCTCACGAAGCCAATCGCGCAAGCAGGCGGCCGCCCTAGTGTACCTATTGTTTACGCTGCTGTCGTCTTTGTATTCCTTCCCAAGTATGAGGCGTATTACATTATGCTCGGAGTTTTGGTAGTATATGTCTTGGTCGACGGGGGATATGACGTCATGGGGCGGCGCCGTAACCAACCGCATGTTGGATACTTTCTTCGGGTTGTATCTAAGTCCTTGGAATGCCTTCAACTCGACCATTTTCCTGGATTAGGTAAGTGATTAGGATGGGGTATATAAAAAAGGGTTCGGATACTTAAGCGTACCATGAGGTTTCTTATTACCGCAGGCCCTACTCAGGAGCCGATAGACGATGTGCGCTACATAACGAACCCCAGTTCGGGCAAGATGGGTGTTGCTTTAGCCGAGGAGGCGTTAGGGCGCGGTCACTCGGTTACGCTGGTCTGCGGCCCGATAAACGTGGACACGCCGGATGATGCTGTGGTCTTCAGGGTTCGGACTGCGGATGAGATGATAGATAAGACGCTTGAGATAGCTTCGGAACATGACGTCTTAATTTCCGCCGCGGCCATAGCGGACTATCGTCCTAAAAAAAAAGATGGGAAAATAAAGTCTGGAAAACCTCTTGTGATAAAACTGACGCCTACGCGGAAGCTGACTAGGCTTGCCAGAAGCATGTTTCCGAAACTTTTTGTGGTTGCGTTCAAGGCAGAGCACGGCGTAAGCGGCGGAAATTTAGTTGACATTGCCCGAAAAAAGCTTCTTGAGGAGAATCTTGACTTAATTATAGCAAACGACGTGAGTAAAGGTGTTTTCGGAAGCGACGAAAACGAGGTGCACATAGTCGGCAAAACAGATGTGTTACGTATCCGTAGAATGAGTAAGAAAAAAATCGCCGGCGAAGTGATAAAAACAATCGAAGAACGGTTAGGCGCCAAGCATGTCTCTGAATGATTTTACTCCGACGCCGAAATAATTTTCTTTCAGGTGTAGGATGGCCAAGATTATTAGTCCGGCGATTACATCGACTATGGGGTATTTTTTGGCGGCGATGGCCTGCGTGAAGTCAGCCAAGCCCACTAAAAGCAGCAGAGAGTAAGCTAAGAGTACCATGCCAGCGTAGAAACGCAAGTCCATCATGAGCGTCTTCTTGGGTTTGTATAGGGTTATTA
>CAZKCF010000057.1:0-5310 GCA_964551365.1 uncultured archaeon | reverse complement strand
CGCTAATGCAGGTTCGCCGCGACTTGGAGGAGAAGGTGATGTTCCTGGCTCCCGCAGCGGAACTATCTCCGGCAATACTGAAGACGCTTGCTGTGATAGCGCATGAAGGCCAAGTCTCTCAGTCCAAGCTCGTTCGGGAGAGAGGCAACCGCGTGTACTATTACATAAAACGCCTCCTGCAGGAGGACTTGATTACTGCCAAGAAAAACGGCAGGACAAAGACGTTGTCTGTCACGCCCAAGTTCAAGGAATACTTCAAGCTCGACAAAATACCCTCCAACCTAGAATCTGAGAAAAAGGAGCCTGAAACGTTGGAGGCTTACATGCCGCCGGAGTCAGAGAACACTAAGTGATTCTGTCAAACAACATGAAGGATCTTTTTGCGCTTTCCATACCGCTTGGATGCAGGTACGTTGACAAATTCTTCCAGAAGCCGGAGTACGACCATCTTGTGACGTTCGCTCAAAACAAGACTACTCCAGTCTACAATTGGCTTTACTACAAAGAAGGTTTTTCAAGAGACTTGGTCTGGGACCTGCTTGAAGACTTCAAGGCCACGGCAGGCGCCACAGTACTTGACCCCTTCTGCGGCACTGGAACAACACTCCTCGCATGCAACGAAGTCGGCTTAAACTCAATAGGGTTTGACGTACTGCCGTTAGGCGTTTTTGCCTCAAAGACCAAACTACAGCGCGACTACGACATGAACAAGCTTAGGGATGCGATATCCTGGCTTATGTCCGAAAAGTTCGGGGAAACCAGCTCAAGGATGGTGGACGTCAGGTTCATTGACATGCGAAAGGCGTTCTCAAGGTACGCGAGAAACGACCTAATGTTCTTCAGAGACCGGATTATGCGCGTGGAAGACGAGAGTATAAGAAATTTCCTGCTGTTGGGGCTTGTAAGCATCGTCACCGAAGCCAGCAACACCAAAAAAGACGGTGGAGTCATAAGAATCGTCAGCAAAAGACACCTGCCGCCAGTGAGAGAGCTCCTAAAGCGAAGACTAAAGCGCATGTTCAAGGACTTGGATGATGTTAAGAGGACTGACGCTTCAGCCGACGTCTACTTGGGAGACGCCCGCTCGCTCACGCTTGAAGACAACTCAGTAGACTACTGCATAACCTCCCCGCCGTACCTGAACTACGTCGACTACACCAAACTTTACGCGCTGGAGCTTAGCATGCTGCTCAAAAACTCTGAGGAACTGTCCAATCTAAGAAAGAAGACCATGCGCTCTCACGTGGGCGCTGAATACCATAAGACCGAGAACGTGCGTTCTGAAGACTTCGAGCGCATGATGCGCGTGCTGGAGGAGCGTTCTCCGGGCGACCTGCCGCTCATGGTTCGAGGCTACTTCGAGGACTCGTTCCTGTACATGAGCGAACTCTACCGGGTGATGAAAAACGGAGGCACGGCCGCCCTCGTCGTCGGCAACGCGTGTTTGCCGGACGTTACCGTGGATGTTGACTTGATTCTGGGCGAAATCGGGGAGCAGATAGGCTTCACGCTGGAAAAAATCGTTGTCGCGAACGTGCGCTGGTGCGAGGTCGGCAGCATAAGGAAGGAGCGGCCCGTCCGGGAGAGCGTCGTTGTCTTGAAGAAATGATTTATACTCTGACGCCGTATTATAGTACGCTAAAATGATGAATACACTAAAAACTGCGGCTTTGATGGCGCTTTTGATGAGCGTAATCGTGACAGCATTCTGGCTTATGGGCGGAGGAGACTACGCGTTCATGGGCCTCATAGTCGGAGCGGTGATAAACTTCGGCGTATACTGGTTCAGCGACAAAATCGTGTTGTCCATGACTAAGGCAAAGGAAGCGGACAGAATGCAGTACCCGCAGCTTTACGAAATAGTCGAGCGCTTAAGCAGGAAAGCCGGCATGCCTGCGCCAAGAGTCTATGTCATACAGGATTCTTCACTAAATGCTTTCGCGACCGGCAGAGGCCCAGGTCATGCTGCGGTTGTGGTTCACATTGGGCTGCTGCAGGTGTTGTCTCCTGAAGAAATTGAGGGCGTAATCGGCCATGAGCTGACGCACATCAAACGCAGGGACATCCTCATCAGCACGGTCGCAGCCGTCATGGCTGGCACGTTGACTTACCTACAGTACGCGTTGTTTTTCGGCGGAGACGACCGCAGGGACCGCGGCGGCCTAGCGCTTCTTGCGATGATACTCGCTCCGATAGCTGGGATGCTGATTCAGATGGCAATCTCCCGCACGAGAGAATACGGCGCCGACGCGGGTGGGGCGCAGCTTTCGAATCCCAGTCATCTTGCGTCGGCTTTGCGTAAAATAGATGCGTCAGTCAGGCGTAGTCCGATGCGTGGTGGGAATCCCGCGACAGCTCACATGTACATTATGAACCCGTTTTCAGGAGTAGATGTGTTTTCTTTGTTCAGTACGCACCCGCCGGTTGAGGAGAGAATAAGGCGTCTGGGCGGGATGAGGTTTAATTAGAATTAGGTTGAGTATGTGAGGGAGTGGTTTCTTAGTGTTAAATTATTCGCCCACCATTGCGGGTGCAGTCATTGGTTGACTCGTGCAGTCCACTGTGGGCTTTAGTTAACTTATGTTGTTAGAGGACCTACTCCCTCATGTACCTATTACTTATTGTTCATTTAAATACTCATGCTCCCAGGATATTATTCCAATACTACTGGTGGAGCATAAAATGCCTAAGGTTTCGGTTGAAATACCCAGGGAAATACTAGACGACCTTACAGAACACGTAGGCGACAACAAAAAATTCGTGAACCTGTCTGACGCCATACGCACAGCCTGCAGGAAGATGCTCGACCAGCTGGATGAAATAGACATGCAACACGGCAGGCTTAAAAACAAACCCACAGGAGGTTGAAGATGAAGGTTGGAAGAACATTCTACTTTGACGCGGCACACTATCTGCCCCGATACAAGGGAAAGTGCGAGCAGCCCCACGGACACACATACCGTCTTGACGTTGTAGTGGACGGCAAGATGTCCGAAGACGGGATGGTAATCGACTTCAACGACCTGAAGAAAACAGTCCAAGACAAAGTGATTGAACGCCTGGACCACCAAGACTTAAACAAAATTTTCGACGACCCCACGGCAGAAAAAATGGCTCAATGGATCTTCAAGCAACTGAAAAGCGAGCTAAACGTCTCCTCAGTAAAACTCTGGGAAGGCCACGGAAAATGGGTTGAGATAGTCCGATGAAAGCAGTGGTCCTACTGTCCGGCGGACTCGACTCAACAGTAACAGCCTACCACGCGAAAAAAGAAGGCCACGAAATATACGCCCTAACAGTCAACTACAACCAACGACACAAAAAAGAAATACAGTCCGCAAAAAAAATCGCCAAAACAATGGGTGCCGTGGAACACAAGATTGTCGACCTAGACCTCAGACTATTCGGCGGCTCAGCCCTCACAGACAACAAAATCAAGGTCCCTGACACGCCCGCACGCGGAATACCATCAACCTACGTGCCCGCCAGAAACACCATAATACTCTCCATCGCGCTGGCTTACGCTGAAACAGTAAACGCAGACTGCATCTACATAGGCGCCCACTGTTTGGACTACTCGGGTTACCCCGACTGTAGGCCGGAGTTCATACAACGGTTCCAGCAGATGGCGGATGTCGCCACAAAACGTGCGGTGGAAGGCCGACCCATAAAGATTATGGTGCCTCTGCTCAACATGGACAAAAAACAGATTATTGAAAAAGGCAAAGCGCTTGGAGTGCCCTTCGAGCTCACGCGAAGCTGCTATAAGGAAGGCCGGAAATCCTGCGGCGTGTGCGACAGCTGTAGAATACGCTTAAACGGCTTTAAGGAGGCAGGCGTGCGCGATCCAATCGAGTATGAATGATGAGAGTTAATGAACTTTTTTTGAGTGTTCAGGGTGAAGGCCGTTATGTCGGGAAGCCGCAGGTTTTCATACGCCTCCAAGGCTGCAATTTAAGATGCTGTTGGTGCGACACTCAGATGGCTTCAAACTCGCAGGGAGGTTTTGAGGCTAGCGTGGAGTCGGTTTTACGGGAAGTCAGGAAATACGGCGTCAAAAGCGTGTGCGTTACCGGTGGCGAGCCGATGCTGCAGCTTGAAGAATTGAAGAAACTTGTCGGAATGCTGAAGGAATCTGGCTTTGAGGTTGTGTTGGAGACCAACGGCACGCTCTACGACAAGGAAGTCTTTGACTCAGTAGACTGCGTGAGCGTGGACATGAAACCTCCCAGCAGCGGCGAAAAAAGCGACGAGCGTCTCCTCCGAAAGCTTTCGCGAAAAGACCAAGTTAAAGTCATAGTGGCCGGCAAACCAGACTACGAGTTCGCGAAACACATAGCGTCCGAAACCGACGTTGAACTCATACTACAGCCGACAGAGGCGGCGAACGCAAAAAAACTTGTATCCCGCGTCCTCAAAGACCGACTTAACGTCAGAGTAATACCTCAGTTGCACAAAATAATTGGGTTAAAATGATTGACACACAAGACAGCAAACCGGATGTTCGAGAAGACTTGGAGCGCGTCGGCGTAACAGACTTGAAAACCATCGTCGAAATCAGGTGGAAGGGCGTGATGTACCGGTTCGTCCCGAAAATCGAGATAACAATCAGCCTGAAGAAAGACAAAAAAGGCGTCCACATGAGCCGGCTCATAGAATCCATCGCCGAAACAGTTGAAGAAGAAACGGAGGCGACACACAACTCACTGGAAGAACTCGAAAAACACATCCTGTTGCGCCTGAAGGAAAAACACCCCTATGAGAAAGCCGACATCAGCATGGAAACCGACCTTGTTGTGGAAAAGAAGACTCCCGTCAGCAGGAAAAGGACGATGGAGACACACAACATAACTGTCGCAGTCTACTCAGACAACGGCTTATTCCGGAAGAAAATATCGGCCGAAGTCTTGGGCAACACAGTCTGCCCGCACGCAATGGAGCACGCGAAAGGCAAAGCCCACATACAGCGCACGTTGGGCGTGGTTGAAGTCGAGTCAGACTATAGCATGCCCGTCGAGCTGGAAGAAATCATATCCTGCGTCGAAAAGTCTTTTTCAAGCCCAGTCTACACGCTGCTTAAAACAGCCGACGAAAAAAAAGTCGTCGAACAGATGTTCTCCAACCCAAAGTTTGTTGAAGACGTCTGCCGCAGCATACTAGCTAACGCGAAGAAAAAATTCAAAAAATGCCGAATCAAAGCCAAAGCAATCTCCTACGAAAGCATACACAGACACAATGTCATAGCCGAAGCCTACACCGAAACATAGTGACTGCATTCCAGAGCGTCCAATACTAAAATACACTCTATTC
>CAZKCF010000056.1:0-5320 GCA_964551365.1 uncultured archaeon | reverse complement strand
CTGTTGAAGAAGACGATGGCGAGTATTATCGCAGCCTCGGTGGTGTCGCCCATCAGATAGGACACGAGCGACGCGAAAATCAGGATGAATGTGAGCGGGTTTTTGAACTGCGCTGTTAAGACGGTGAATGCGGGCTTCTTTTCCCTGCGGGGTAGGTCATTCCTGCCGTATATACTAAGACGCCTGGAAGCTTCGTCGGAAGAAAGTCCGTTTTCAGAGGAACCCAACGCCTCAAGCACAGCGTAAGCCTCCCGCCTCCAAAAAGAGTCTTCACCCATGTCATTGATTAATTAATCAAGCAGATTTAATAGCCGCAGAACTCACACATCCAACACGACTTGGGCGCGCCACACGCCTTTTGACTGCGCGATTTCCATCTGGTTGTATGTGGCGGCCTTTACTTCGGTTCGGATTTCGTGTTTGCGGCGGTCCCACCGCTCTCCCGCAGCAGTGCATGAGAGACTGTAACCGTTTTTCCCGTTTTTTATGCTGACTTTGATTTCAGAGAACACTAGGCCGCTTGCGTCCTTGTGGTAAAGCAGCTCGGATATTAAGTCGAACAAAAGGGCTTTGAGGTCGTGGCCTGAAACGCTGAATGTTATGGACTCCTCTTTAGACACTTTTTTTGTGTCAGTCATGATTTCCCCGACCGCAAGAGCACAGTTCTCAAACAACTCCTCAAGGCTTCTGCCGTAGGCTTCAAACGCCATGTCCGCGGTCGCAATGTCAAGCAGGTTAAACGTCCTCATCAGTGAATTCTTTATCCTTCAGCGCTTAAGTATTCTTAACGCCCTAGATTTTAACATGAAGATCGAGCTCATTGACATAACAAATAATCCAGAGCAGTTGATTGCGGAGGCGGCGAGAACCTGCTACAAGTCTGAGGCGAAAAACAGGGAAGACAACACAAAGCTTGTGGCGCGCCTGAAGGAGATGGGGCATCTGTCGACGTTCGAGCACGCTAAGGCGACGTTTCGGATAACGGGAATCTCGCGCGCCTGCAGCCACCAGCTCGTCAGGCACAGGCATTTTTCGTTCAGTCAGATGAGTCAGCGGTACGTGAGCGAGAAAGATTTTACGTATGTTATCCCGCCGTCAATCAGCGGAAAAAAAGAGTGCGGGAAAGCGTACGACGACTTCATGCAGGAAGCCCGAAGAGTCTACGGCTTACTCACAGACAACGGCGTAAACAAGGAGGACGCGCGCTTTGTTTTGCCTAACGCATGCGAGACCGAGATTGTGGTTACAGCAAACTTCAGGTCACTTATTGAGTTCATAAAACTCAGGAAAACCGAGAAAGCCCAGTGGGAGATTCGGGCGCTTGCTGATGAGATGCTCAGGATGCTGCAGGCTGAGGCTCCGAACGCGTTCGGCGGCCTCTAGGCTTTTATACTGTAGAGTAGTATAGTTAGCTGAAATGAAAGAACAGGTTGAAAAGGTTTTGAAGGACATAAGGCCTATGCTGCAGGCCGACAGAGGGGACATAGAACTTCTGGGGGTTGAAGAGGGGGTAGCGAAAGTCAGGCTTAGCGGAGCGTGCCACGGCTGCCCGATGTCTCAGATAACACTGCAGATGACGGTTGAGAAGATACTTAAACAGAAGGTTCCCGGACTCAAGGGCGTTAAATCAGTCTAAAAAAAATGTATTCTGAAAAAGTCATAGACCACTTCCAGAACCCGCGAAACCAGGGTAAACTAAAAGACGCCGACGCAGTAGGCAAAGCAGGAAACCCAGTGTGTGGGGACATAATGCACATTTACATCAAAGTCAAGGACGACAAAATATCGGACATCGGCTTCGAAACACTAGGGTGCGCCGCCGCAATAGCCACAAGCAGCATGATAACCGAGCTTGCGAAAGGCATGAAACTTGACGAGGCGATGAAAATCACCCGACAGGACGTCGCCGACGCCCTGAAGGGGCTTCCAGCAATAAAGATGCACTGCAGCAACCTTGCGGCTGATGGACTGCACAAGGCGATTGAAAACTACAGACTCGGCAGGAAAGAACAGCCCAAGGAGGAAGCAATCGCCGAACTCAAGAGCATCGGATTGGACGAGAAAACCGCAAACAACCTCTACGCCCGCGGATTCATAAGCCTCGACGAACTCAAGAGGACAGACGAGGAGGAACTGACAAGCGCCGGATTACTTTCGAAAGACGTTATCGATAAAATCAAGAAAAAACTGTCGGGGTAGGAATACAAAACAACTGTGAATGGAAAAATTTGTTTTAAATAACGGCCTGACTGTCGTGTTCGACCGCATGCCAACCGACTCGGTTGCATTAAACCTGTCGGTCCGAGTGGGCTCAAACAACGAAGAAGACGGCAGCGAAGGGATATCGCATTTTCTCGAACACATGCTGTTCGAAGGAACGAAAAAGCGCAGGAGTACGAAGGCCATAGCGAACGAGATTGAGCGTTTGGGTGGGAAACTTAATGCGGGAACGCTGAATGATCATACATTGGTTTACGTTAAAGTGCCCAGAAAATATTTCACGGTTTCGCTGGATGTTTTGTCGGACATAACAGAGAATTCAACCTTCCCGGAGAAGGGGGTTAGAAACAACCGGAAGGTCATACTCGACGAGATAAACATGGTGAACGACGAGCCGTTGTTCTACCAGTGGGTCCTGTTTTACAGGGAGCTTTTCAAGAACACGCCCGTCGGAAAACCACTCGGAGGAAACGCCGAGTCCGTGAAAAAAATCACCCAAGACGCTTTACTGGAACACTACAGGAGACACTATTCCCCAAGCAACATGGTCTTGGGCGTCACAGGCGGATTAAACAAAGAAGACTTAAAGCAGATTGAAAGATACTTCACGCTAAAGAGAAGGCACAAAATAGACAATGCCATAAAAGTCCCACGAAAGAACAAAAACAAACGCGTTGTGGAAAAACGAGACATAAGCCAGTCATACATGATACTGGGCTACCGCACAGTGCCGCTGCTGCACGAAGACAGCTACGCCCTGGACGTGATAGAGGCAGTATTGGGCAGAGGCCAATCAGGTTGGATGCCAGACGAAGTGAGAAACAAAAAAGCGTTAGCATACAACGTCGATGTGGAAAACAGCTCAAACTTGGATTACGGCCTCTTTGCCGTGAACGTGTGCACGAAAAAAAAGAACGTGAACAAAGTCGTCGACATAATCACCAAAAACTTCCGCAGACTACAGAACCTGAAGAAAAAAGAACTCGACGAAGCCAAAAGCCACATAGAAGGCAACAGAATCCTAGAGTGGGAAGAGCCGCTGAAACGCGCCGAATCCGTGTGCTTTTATGAGCACGCCGGAGACTTTAAGGCTGCAGGCGAATACATTAGCAGGATTAAGGCGGTGACTTTGGACGACGTGAAACGCGTTGCAGAAGAATATCTGACAGAGGACTACACGCTCACGCTGCTTGAAGAAAACAGTTAAATAACCGGGAAATACAGTATATTCTTTATGGACAACCTAAACCTCTTCGGCTGCGCAGACGAAGTTTACTACAAGCACACGCCAGAATACCAGTTCATGGAGATGATGGCGTTAGGCTTCCTCGGCTTCATGATTCCGCTCACCATAGGACACCCACAACTCCTCGTCGGCGCCGCAGTCAACGCGTTCATAATAAGGGCTGCACTATCGCTCCCTCAAAACAAAGCGCTTCCGGTGATACTGACGCCAAGCCTCGGGGCGCTGGCTCGCGGCATACTGTTCGGCCCATACACTGTGTTGCTCGTGTACATGATTCCGTTCATATGGGCTGGAAACTACATCCTGATGTACGCCTTCAAGATTAAAGTCAAAAACAACGTAAATTATTTTGCGACGCTAATAGCCGGCTCACTCGCTAAGGCAGGCTTGATTTACGCCGCGGCTTTCATGCTTTACTCACTCAAACTGATTCCTGCAATAATGTTGCCGGCCATGGGGTTAATGCAACTTGCCACCGCACTAACAGGAGGAGCCATAGTGTACGCCGGAGTGAAGACTGCGAGAAACATTTAACACACGCTACAACAAACTACCTGCATGCCTTGATTATGCACCTGTTCGTGTAAGTCGTGTGAAGCAGCTTGTGGGCGCGCGGTCCGCCGAATTCGCCGAGATATTCCTTGTACAATCTAATCACGTCAGGGTTCTTGTGAGACTTCCTGAGCGTCTTGCTCGCATCCTCCTTAAGCAAGGCTTTAGCGCGTTTTTCAAGAATTTCTTTGCGGTGGGGCGGCGGCTGTCCTCCTCCGCCCACGCATCCGCCGTAGCAGGCCATGATTTCTATGAAATGGTAGGGGCTGTTTCCGGCCTTAATCTGCTCAAGAAGCTTGCGGGCTTCGCCCATAGTGTGGACGACGCACACGCTGATTTTTTCTCCGTCAAGCTCGACTTCAGCCTCCTTCATAGTCTCCATGCCGCGTATCCCAGCATACTCTACCTTCGCCAAGTCTTCTCCGCTCATCATATCGGCAACAGACCTTAAAGCAGCCTCCATGACGCCGCCAGTGTGCCCGAAAATGTCTCCCGCGCCGGACGCTGTGCCCATGGGGCTGTCGAAGTTTGACGGAAGCAGGTTGTTGAAGTCTATGCTATATTGTTTTATTATCTTGGCGAGCTCTACGGTCGTGAGCACGTAGTCTGCGTCCCCACGGAACTCGGGGCGCTGTATCTCGAATTTTTTGGCGGTGCATGGCATTACGTCAATCAGGACTATATCTTCTTTTTTGATGCCTGCTTTTTCGGCGTAGTATGTTTTAATCAGCGACGCCATTATTGCCTGTGGACTGCGGCACGAGGACATGTGGTTCAGCTCTTGATAGTAGTATTGTTCCCCGAACTTTATCCACGCCGGACAGCATGTCGTTATCATCGGGAGGTCTCTGTTCTCCTTAAAACGTTTTATGAACTCTGTTCCTTCTTCGACTATGGTGATGTCTGCAGCAAAGTCCGTGTCAAACACCTTGTGGAACCCAAGCGCCCTCAACGCCGCCACCATCTGTCCGGTGACGGGCGTCCCAGCCGGCATGTCAAAGCATTCGCCCAACGTCGCCCTTATTGACGGGGCAGTCTGGGCTATCAGGTGTTTGCCTGAATTTAATGCGTCAAGAACCTCTTTTATGCTGCTCTTCTCGGTCAACGCTCCGGTAGGGCATGAGACAACACACTGGCCGCAGTTTATGCACGGGCTTTCAGCCATGTTACTCAACGCCGGACTGACTTTAGTGTTGAAACCCCTGTTTTGAAGGCCGATTGCGTAAACAGTCTGTATGTTATCACACACTCGAATGCACTGCTCGCAGAGTATGCACTTGTCGTTGTCCCGCACTATGGACG
>CAZKCF010000055.1:0-5331 GCA_964551365.1 uncultured archaeon | reverse complement strand
GGATTCAAGCGGGCTTTTCAGGGACTCAGAATCATGGACGTCGCAGTAAACGACTTCATAAAAGTCGACAAAAACATTTCAACAAAAGATTTCCTCGACAACACGGCAAAACCCAACATGAGACACTACATCATCGCCGGAAACGACGGCAAAGTCGAGGGAGTATTAAACATAGACAACCTACACCGCCTGCCAAACAACCTCTTTGCAGTAACGCCCATAAACGCGTTAGCCAACAGGCGCTTTAGTGTTGCGGACGGAAGTCTACTAGTAACCGACTCAATAAACAGCCTGCTTAAGGAGGATTTCACCCTTGTCGTTGACTTCTCTGGCGAGCTTCCCAAGGTTGTCGGCTACGTTACTCCAGAGCTCTTGTTAAGCGTCGCATCCTACTACAATCTGCACCAGAAAAAAGGTATATAATAGCCTACCATCCATTATATTTAATGGACTTTGGCTATGGATTCTGTGACTAAAGACTGGTTGGGCAGAGTGGTCCTTATCCTGTTCTTATTCATGCTCATCGCCCTCTACTACAACACTATGTCGTCCAAGCCAAAATACGAAACCCTGACGTCAACAACCTCGACAACACTATTCATACCGCCTGAAACATCAACGACCTCCACACTCATTACGACAACCTTGTACACTACGACAACCGTCCCACTTGCGTCCACAACAAGTGTAACTCTAATGCAGGCGTTCAACTTTAACTCCACAGTCACGTCTCTTAGTGATTGCGAAAAATTTTCCCCCGAAACACAGCCAGACTGCTACATTAAGTTCATGATGGACGAAAGAGACCCCTCCATATGCGATAAAATACTCGACGCCAGCCGAAGAAGCGACTGCCGCCTTGAATACGGGATAAACGTTGACCCCGCAATGTGCGATAGCCTCTCAGAAGAACAACGTGCAATCTGCTACTCCTCTGCAGGAGTTTTGCTTACCAACAGCAGATACTGCTTTAAGGTAACCTATCCTAGCCTGTTAAAAGACCGGTGCGTAGCTTGGAACGCAATCTTCAGGTCGAACGCATCCTCATGCAGCCTGATAGGTGACGTCGACTTGATGACACTATGCAAGGCGACGGTTTCAGACGACAAAAACCTATGCTACGCCATAGACGACCGCTTCCGCGTGAACCGATGCCTAGAATGCGTGGAAAAACTCGGCGGCTGTGATGCTGCAACCACCTTCCTGCAGGCAAAAAAAGACGAAGACGACTCCTTAAGATGGTGGTAAAAATATCCCCCACAACACACAATAAACTAACAATGAACAGAAAAACACCCCAATCAATAAGACTGTTCATAACAATCACAACAATACTAATACTCACGCCCTTAACCAACGCCGGCGACGGACAAACCTACCTATTCTGCTGCACTGATTACTCAGTGTGGGGCCCTTGGACCAGCCCATCTGGCGCTGAAACTTTCCCATGGCCTTCTGATGTCTGCGGTACTGGAACCTTCCTATCCTACACCCATTGCTGGCCGCCTTGCACTCCCCCCAATCCCTGCCCCGAGACGACTACAACAAGCATGCCATCGTGTTCCATAGATAGGATATGCCCATCCACCGGCGCATGGTATGGTCTTGTGAACATAAGCAAGTATGGTGCGTACGTCAGCGGTTCTTCACAGGGGTTTGGTTCTGACAAAAGCGCTCAGGATCCTGCTTGTTTTGCGAGAAAAGTCAGGGTTTGTAATGATGGCAGCATCAGTTGTTTGCAGCCTGCGGGTTGTACTATAAAAAAGTGTTTGATACCTGCTGGTGCTGTTATTGATGGGACTGTGGTTACGAGCAATATTGAGACTTATCTTTTGAACCAGAGTTTTGCGTTCAGCGGCTACTGTAATGTTTTGGGGGAGCCTGTTCAGAAGGTATGGCAGGATGCGTTAGGCAATCCTCAGATTAGCAGTGATTTCGGCGATAATGTTGTTGTTGACAAGGACTACATTTTTATCGGACTAGACGAGGAAAGTTATGCTCAGGAGGAGCACGTTATCCGGCAGCAGGAGCAGCCTAATTTGGGCGAGTATGCGGACCAGCTTTGCAGGGACTACTACCTCAGCAGGAAGGCTGATTTGATAGACCTCATCGGGACCAGTTTCCAGTGCAAGAACGAGAGGTTGTTTCCCATAGACCAGTACATGTATGGTGCGACAAAAGACAATGTGTACGGTAAAAACATCGAGAAGGCGGGCTTCAGCGATTGCTTGTGGTTCGTGATAGACGGCGGCAAATTCTGTCTTTATCCTGGTTTGTACATAGTCCTCCTAAACCGGTCGAAGTTTGGTGCTTCCCGCGGGTTCAGCTTCTACTCCGTTCTCGGGCAGGAGGACGTGAGCATAGACCACATCTACGACGAATCCGTTGTGCCTGGATACTATCTTGGCGGATACTCTAGGATAACCACAGACCACTGGTCCAACTACACCATGCTTGACTGGAACTGGGATTCAGGCTTGAGAATTCTAGGGTGTGACGCGTGCGATACTGGCGACTCCATTTGCTCAATGGGCGCGGCGCTCGCTGACTGGTGGAATATGACTCAGCCTAGAAGCAGTTCGTCTTTCCCCGGCAACGGACGGCCGGAATCCTATGGGTTCCCAGAGCAAACGTGCGGCTACTACTCGTGGAGAAAAATAGACCGGGTTGTGGAATCACCGTATAGTAAGGTTTGCGACTGCACGACAGGCTACCTCGTCGGGGCAGGCTTAAACAAGGGCAAAAACTTTGTGGACTGCAGTTCATCCTCGAGAGACATATGCAAGGAGAGGGGCTACTATGATGAAGTGAACTCCGATCATCCGCCGTTGTCAAGACCTTACCACGATGTTCCCGAAGACACCGGCAAGCCTGACGAAAATCTTGTCCGCTACTCCATTGACTCAATACAGTCTGAAATCTCAGCGTACTTCATAAACGAAACCAAATGGAACGGCCAGTATGCGTGCGGGCACAACACCGGCGACAACCCAAGCGACGCTAACGCGTGGGCTGGTTCAGGCCACTTTGGAGACGGATTAGGCTGCACCGACCCAAGAGACGACTCAGTCACCGGATGCTCCGCAGGAGACTGCAAGGTACCGTGGAACAAGAACGCAGCATCAGCTGGCGGAGACTGGGACTACGCCAACCGCGCTGGAGGCGTTGACATCAAGTCTTTCACGAGAAAGGCTGTTTTCACGAAAAATGATTACCTGAGTGACGTAGAGCCGAAAAAGTGTTCAGACTACAACTATGATGAGCCGCCTACATTCGGCAACAGGCCGTATGACACATACTTTTATGAAACAGCAGGCATGGAAACCGACCCCACGTTTGGTGGGGACAGATACACGATGTGCGACTCTGGAACAACAACAACGTCGACGACAATGCCTCCATGCCCCAACACCTATCCGGCTTGTGACGGACGCTGTAACATGTGCTCGCTGCCATCGTCGGCTGGAAGCCCCAGCGCAACCGCAGCTTCAGGGTGCACGTGCAAGAAAAACGCCTCTGTGTGCAAGTGCGCTCCCGACGAATGTCTTAAGGATTCTGGTAAGGGTTCTGGTGTAAGCCTCGGTGGTCGGGCTCAAGTTTATTCAACCAGTGCTGATACTATTACGGTTGGGGGGGCTCAGACTAGCTCTAAGGCTGCTGCTGCTTTGGCTTCGGCGGCCAGCCTCTATGGTTGGGACGTGAGTTCGATGACTGCTGAACAGAGGTTCCAGGCTGTGTTCGAGTGGATTACAGGCCACATGAATTATATGTACGACTTTTCTGACGGTAGTCCCTGCTGTAATTGTGAGATACCGGGTTGGGATTGCTCGAACGCTAATGACGTGTGGCTTTCCGGAGAGGATACGTTGACGAAGACTCCTCCGTCAGGAAAAAGCTGTGGCGACACTTACTGCGGCGATTGTGACGACTTCGCCCACCTGTTCATCAGCATGGTTCGGTCTGCCGGCGTGTCCGAAGACTGTGTGGCATGGAAGATTGGTCCCAGTCACGCATTTAATGCGGTGAAAATAAAGGGCAACTGGGAGTATGTGGACTGCACGTTAGCGAATACTGCGGGTTGGACTTGGGGCCAGATGCTTGGCAAAGGCGGCTACACATGCGGCACCGGTACGTGGACTGTTAACGGTCATTCAGGATACAACGACTACAACTACATGGATGAGTGTGGAGCATGATGAAAATGAACGTCAAAGCATGGTTGATGCTGGCATTGGTCTTTATGATGGCAGGCAGCGTGAGCGCCGGCTTGTTTTACACTGGAGACATCAGAGTTAAGCAGGAGAACATACTGGTTAATGTCTCATATGTCGGCGATAAGGCTGTGTTAGACGTTAAGGCAGAGTATACTGTATACAATTCTGGTTCGCAGCAGCAGAATGTGACTTATGATGTCTATTTGCTTAATACAGTACGGCGGGGTGGCGTCTTGACTTTGGAGGCTAACGAGGAGAAGGTTATCCCCTTCCATGGGTCTTTGTCCGTCAGCCCGCCTTATTCCCTTGACGTTTACCCTAATTTGATGTTTGATGGGAGCTACATTTCCTCCAGGGTTGAGTGGGGTGATATTTCCGTTGTTTTCCCAAGTAGGCCTACGTTTTCAGTTGTGCAGCCTAAGCCCACGTCGTCGGTTGATTTGGAGTACACGTGGGTTAACAAAGATTATGTTCCAGTTTCCACTCTGTTTTTGTCTTGGACAAAAGATGAGATAAACATCGATTTAGAAAAGAGGATAACACCCACCATATTACGAAACGGCACGGTTTTCACAGTTTTTGCTTTAGTGAAAAACAACGATGATGTGGACTATGACTGTGAAATATCCGACTCCTATTTTGATAACTTTTTCTCTCCCGTCTCAGAGGATTTTGTGAAAACAAGGTCTGTTGGCCTAGAACCCGTGTCTTGGGTTTTCCAAAAACAGTTTACGCTGCCCGCAAAGCAGGAAAAAACGTTTACCTACAAGTTGCGGGTCACATCCTCTTTAGGCGAAGGTTCGATGTCCCTGCAGGGTTTTGACTTAACCATACCCTCTAAAAAGTTCTCTAGGCGGGCTGAAAAAGTCGCCTTCGTGGGCAAGGAACTAAGCTGCAACTACAACGGGCGTTGCGAAACAAGCTTTGAAGACTACGGAACATGCCCTAACGACTGCCCGTCCGGCTCCTATGACGGCTACTGTGATGGCGTTAAAGACGACATATGCGACATGGACTGTGAGGCCAACGAAGACATCGACTGCGGCCCAATCTGCGGCAACGGCGTTTGCGAACTTGGAGAGAACTACTCCTCCTGCCTTATAGATTGTCCTCGTCC
>CAZKCF010000054.1:0-5344 GCA_964551365.1 uncultured archaeon | reverse complement strand
CAGGTGGTATCCCGAGCACATGAGGTATCGGTATGAGCACTGGGTTTACGGGCTGCAGTGGGATTGGCTGATATCAAGGCAACGTTATTTTGGGGTGCCGTTCCCGGTGTGGTATTGCAGTAAATGCGACAAGGAGATTTTAGCGAGAAAAGAAGATTTGCCCGTCGACCCGCTGGTCGACAAGCCTCCGGTAAGCAAGTGTCCCGCCTGCGGTTGCACGAAATTTAAGCCTGAAAAAGACGTCTTGGACACATGGGCGACGTCTTCACTCACGCCCCAGATTTCAACAAGGCTTGTGAAAGACAAGAAAATGCAGGAAAAACTGTATCCAATGATCTTGAGGCCGCAGGCCCACGACATAATAACGTTCTGGCTCTTCAACACAGTGGTGAAGTCTAGACTGCACAACAAAGTCAACCCATGGCGGGACGTGGTCATATCAGGGCACGCGCAGGACCCGCACGGGAGGAAGATGAGCAAGTCTAAGGGAAACGTGGTTGAACCTCAGCTCATGATTGAGAGGTATTCTGCAGACGCCTTGAGGTTTTGGGCTGCGGGCTCGAAGCTTGGGGAAGACTTGCCTTTCAAGGAGAAGGATTTGCTGACTGGCCAGAAGTTCATAACAAAGCTTTGGAACGCCTCCAAGTTCAGTTTCATGCACCTTGAGGATTACGCCGGCGGAGAAGCGGAGTTGACGACAATAGACAAGTGGCTTCTGACCAAGCTAAACCGCGTGATTGAAGGCGCAACAGAATCGTTTGAAGGCTACGAGTACTTTAGGACTAAGGCCGAGACCGAGAAGTTTTTCTGGCAGGTTTTCTGCGACTATTATCTTGAAATAATAAAGGAGCGGTTGTACAAGCCGGAAAAACGCGGCTTAGAGCCCAAGAAGGCAGCCCAGTTCACGTTATACCACTCGCTTCTGACGATACTGAAACTGATGGCGCCGATTATGCCTTATATTACAGAGGAATTGTATCAAACTCATTTTAGGGGCAGGGAGAACGCGAAGTCGGTTCACACAACAAGCTGGCCTAAAGCAGACGAACGGTTCACAGACGAGGAGGCTGAGGCCGCAGGCGACATGGCAGTTGAAATCATCGGCTCAGTGAGGAAGCATAAGTCTGACAAGAGCATGCCGCTTGGAAGCGAGTTGGAAAAGATTGTTATAGAGGCTGACGGAGTCGCCGCGGAGAGAATCAAGCTTGTTTTAGACGACATTAAGGGGACAGGTAGGATAAAAAACGTTGAAATAAAAGGTGGGGAAAGTGGGTTTAAAATAATCTTCCCCTAGTTCACTTCTTTTTCTTACTGCCCTTTCCCGGCTTTTTTGTAGAGCAACCGCAGCATCCGCACATTTCAATTCACCTCCACGAGATTCAACTCCAACGCAAAATAGACTTCTTAGGCTCAATACGAAGCAGCTCACGCTTCCCGAAGTATCCTTCAAAATCGAGGAAATAAACCTTCGACGGACTTATCTCGTAAAACTTGTGGTGGCGGGGCGTCCCACCGTATTCCTCAAGCTGAGGGAACTTCTCAAGGAACATGCTGTTTATGGAATCCCACTTGCTTTCCTTGACCTCCTCAATAACGCCGAACAACTGAACGCCCTTTATCTTCTTCCAGTCCTCGTAGTTCTCGTCAACGTTCACGGCCACACTGTTGTTGTGCATTATAGTACTCACCTTCTCCGACGTGGGGTCGCACTCAACATACAAAACCAGCCCCTTGTTCACGTAATACATCGTGTAAAGGCTCGGCTGATTATTCCTACTCAACGCCAGACGACACACCTTATGCGCGCTCAAATACTCTACAATCTTTTCTTCAAGCGTTTTCTCTCCAACCATAGTGTTTATCCATTAAGAGCCAAATGTATTATAAAGCTTCAGGAAAAAGGAAGCTCGACATCATACCAAAAACCGTTTGCCTCAAGAAAAGCATACTGCATGCGAAGGCTCCTAAGGTGCTCCTCTTCCTCCTCAAGCATCAACTGCAAAACGCGCCGGCCATCCTCCCCGCAA
Source organism: uncultured archaeon (assembly GCA_964551365.1). Taxonomy (GTDB): domain Archaea; phylum Altiarchaeota; class Altiarchaeia; order IMC4; family SCGC-AAA252-I15; genus CAZKCF01. The sequence continues at coordinate 3,317 of CAZKCF010000054.1, read as the reverse complement.
ACGTCTCCAACAGCCTTCCTGTAGAACACAACAGACTCAGACTCTATTTCAACCGCGGTTTTCAGAGCACACAAATCGCTCGCGCACGCAAGAGTCTTCTCTGGGATAATGTTCTTCAACGCCTTATGCTCGAGCGCCCGCTCTGAAGCAGCGTCCAACCTTATGCTGCATTTCCTCGTCTTTGACGGCGACTTCTCGTCCTCCAGAAACCTTTTGTTTACAGCTAACGCATCGCGTATTTTCTGGAGGCGCGTTATGTGCTCGGACTCCTCATCAGCCAAGTACTTGAACACGGTCTTCCCGTTCTTGTCGTCTGTGGCTGACGCGCTCGCCAAATAGAATTCCCGTTTTTTCCCTTCAAGCCTTAAGGCCGAATCGACCACACCCAGCAAATCCTTTTTCCTGACCATTTTTTTTGTTTAGGAGGTCACAATACGGAAGTCATGCCATTCACCAGTGCTGGTGAGAAACTCTTCTTCCATCTGCAGTATCGCAAGATGCCGCTCCTCCTCCCCGATAATGGTTTTCAACACATCCAGTACGCCCTCCTCTGACACGCTTTTCCGGAATCCGCTGTATAGTCGTATGCTGTTTTCCTCAACCTCAACCGCTATGTCCAAAGCATCTATCGCATCAGATGCGCCGTCAAGCAAGCCTTCAACAGAACCTCTGACGAATACGTCAGCCTTCTTCCTAAATCCCGCAAGACGGGTGCGCTCACAGTCGGACAAGACTGGCTTTTTTCCAGCATGCTTGACATAAAGCTCCTTGAACTTGGTGTAGTGGCGCGACTCCTCAGACGCTAGGAAGTTGAACATCTCCCTGCCCTCTTTCGTCGAAACCAGCTTGGAGCAGCGTTCGTAGAACCTTCTGCCGTCATCCTCAACAAACAAGCCGATGAGGAGTATGTCGTTCAAACCAGCCTTCATTTTAACTCACCGCCGTAGTGGCTTACTATCTCCCTCAAATCCGTTATTATGTCCCCGCACGTTATGAGCTTGCTCTGATCCACCATCGCGTCCAACAAATCCCGGTACTGCCGAAGCGTCCCGAAAACCAGCAAATCAGCGCGCTCCTTCTTGCAGTCTACGATGCCGTATGGCACCGCAACCTCACCGCCAAGTGAAAGCATCTCCTGCTTCAGTATGTTAGCCACATAGTTTTTCACGCCACGCAGCCGAACTGTGATGAAAACAGCCTTAGGCGCCATTATTTCAGCGCCTTCTGGAGAGCAGTTTAAGTCAACCATCTGCCTTCTCGCTTCCTCCGTATCCCGTATTTTAACGTTCTCCCAAGACATTTTAAAAATGTTTAGCGTGCGATAATAGATTGTATTTTAACAATAAAACAAGGTGAAGTTTGCTCGCTCACTTCCGCTTTGCGAAAAGCCCGCACCAGCATTCCCCCTTTTGCGTCCACACATCCTGCGAGAAGAAATTGCATGGGCATATTAAGTCCAAGTCCTTCTGCCTGTCGCCTGAACGAAGCCTGCATGGGCAGTACTTGAGGCCGTGTTTCTCCTGAATCTGAAACAAGCCGTCTATTATGAAATCAACATGGCTTTCGTCGGGATTCAGGTTAAAATCCTGATGTACAGTGAAATCGTTCAGAACACGCTTGAACTCTGCTTTGTCCATGCTAGAAACCCATAACAGACTTGGCTTCGTTCAAGTCAACTTCAACATACTTTTTCAGCTGACTGCACGTAGGACAAACTTCCGGCCCAGCAAGACCATAATGTATGTCCCCGCAAACGATACACCTGAAAAAAATCTTGCCCATACTAAAAACACCAATTAAAGGATTAAAGTAAACTAGATAATATAAACATGAACGAAAAAACGCAGAAAATAATAGCGTTGCTTGAAAAAGAATACCCCAACACACGCGTAGCCTTAGACTACAAAAACCCGCTCGAACTCCTGATAGCAACAATACTCTCAGCCCAATGCACCGACAAGCGAGTCAACATCGTGACAAAAAAACTGTTCCAAAAATACCGGAACGCGCGTGATTACGCCAACGCCCCGCTTAGTGAATTGGAGGAGGACATCAAGTCCACGGGGTTTTATAGGAACAAGGCGCGGAACATCAAGGAAGCCTGCAGGATGTTGGTCGAAAAACATGGCGGCTGGGTTCCGGACACAATGGCTGAGTTGTTAATGCTCCCGGGCGTAGCCCGGAAGACGGCAAACATTGTTCTATCAAACGCCTTCGGCAAAGTGGAGGGCATTGCAGTAGACACTCACGTAAAAAGGCTTTCAACGCGGCTGGGTTTGACTGAAAACACAGACCAAGACAAAATCGAACGCGATTTGATGGACGCCATACCCAAGGAAAAATGGTTTAAAGTAAACCACATGCTCGTAAGCCACGGCAGAAAAACCTGCAACGCCAGAAAACCCCTGTGCGAGCAATGCACGCTCAACAAAATATGCCCCAGCGCATTCAAAGCAAAATGAGTCTTGAGGAATACGGGAAAAAAAGGGATTTCTCCAAAACCAGCGAGCCAAAACCAGAAACCAAAGATTCTGGCTCGCGGATTTACGTAATCCAAAAACATAATGCCTCCCACTTACACTATGACCTGCGGCTTGAGTTTGACGGCGTGCTGAAAAGCTGGGCCATACCCAAGGAGCCGCCAACAAAACCCGGAGTAAAACGCCTCGCAGTACAAACCGAAGACCACCCCATAGAGTACGCGCGCTTCGAAGGCAACATCCCTGAGGGAGAATATGGAGCCGGAACAGTAGAAATCTGGGACGCCGGCTCATTCGACGTTGTAGAGCGCAGTGACGACAAGTATCTTGTGGATATACACGGCATCAGGCTTAACGGCAGATACTATCTCGTGAAATTCAGGGGCTCGGGCGGCGACAAAAACTGGCTTTTTTTCATGAAAACAGTGTGAGGGTCACATGACTTTAAGCTCTTCCTCAAGAGACGCGACGTTTTCGAAGACCATCAAATCTTCAGGCGGAATGTAGAGGCTAACCTTGTCGCCAACCTTGATTTCAGGGTGCTTGGACGTCTGAACACTGAAAAACAAGCCGCCTGAGTTAATACGGTAGTTTGTCGTCGGACCCAAAAAATTAACTTTCGCCACAACACCCCAAAGGGTGTTTTCAAGCCTCTCTTCAAACAGTATTTTCTCCGGCCGCACTGCGAGAACAACATCCTCGCCTTCGATTGTTTTATTGACCCTTAATTCGAGTCCATCAAACACCGCCGAAGACCCACCAGCCCGCCGGGCCTTAATGAAGTTGGATTCGCCGATGAAGTGTGCCACATACGGCGACTCAGGCTTAAAGTATACG
>CAZKCF010000053.1:1750-5344 GCA_964551365.1 uncultured archaeon | reverse complement strand
CCTATATTATGTATTCCTCTTTAAAAATGGATTTTATAATATAAAAGCATTAAAAATGTTGCCTGAAGACTTGAAAAACCTGCTGCAGAGACAGCATTACAAGATTGTGGGCAGACACAGTGCGGTGAAAATCTGTCATTGGACTAAAAAGAGCATACGCGATGAAGGCTTTTGCTACAAACAGAAGTTTTATGGCATAGAATCGCATCGCTGCCTGCAGATGGCGCCTGCCGTCTCATGGTGCACTCACAGGTGCGTTTTCTGCTGGCGCAACACAGAGTACACTCTTGGCACGGAGCTTTTGGAGTGCGATGAGCCTTCTGAGATAATAGATGAAGCCGTAAAAAAACACCGTGACCTGCTGTCGGGGTTCGGCGGCATACCTGATGACATAAACATGAAAAAGTACAGGGAGTCCTCTGAGCCGAAGCATGCTGCAATCAGCTTGTCTGGCGAGCCGACAGTATACCCTAAGCTTGACGAACTTATCGGAGAATTCACTAGGCGCGGCTTCACGACTTATCTTGTTTCGAACGGGACTTTTCCAGAGCGGCTTAAGTTGTTGGACAATCTTCCCACTCAATTGTATTTGTCTCTTGACGCACCGAACGAGGAGGTCTACAGGAAAACCGATTTGCCGCTTCTTGCAGACGGGTGGGGCAGGATAAAGGAGAGCCTTGGGTTGATGCCGTCTTTTGACACTCGGACCGTGGTCAGGCTGACTCTCGTCAAGGGATGGAACATGACATCTGTTACAGATTACGCGAAACTAATCTCAACGGCCGACCCTGATTTTGTCGAAGTAAAGGCTTTCATGTTCGTGGGCGGCTCAAGAACGAGGCTTAGCATAGACAACATGCCGTCGTTCAATGAAGTGAAAGCCTTTTCAGAGCAGCTTGCCAGAGACTTAAGCTACTCCATGAAAGACTTCAAGGAAGACAGCAGAGTCTTCTTATTAACACGCAAGGATTAAATACTAACCTAAAAAAATGAAGCTGCTTGGCAAGGGCGCTGAGGCGAACCTCTATCTGGACGGAGACCGTCTTGTGAAACAGCGGGTGAGCAAAAAATACAGGATAAGGGAGCTTGACGCGCGCCTCAGGAAGTCTAGGACTACTCATGAGGCTAAGCTTTTGGAGAAGCTTAAGGACGTGATCAATGTTCCAAGACTTTATTCAGTCGACTTGAAGGAGTTTAAGATAGTGATGGAGTACGTTGAGGGCACGCTGGTTAAGGACTTTTTCCAGTCTGCTGGTGCGGAAGACGTCAGGCGCGTGAGCGTGATGGTTGGCGAGTCTTTGGGGCGGCTGCATTCCAGCAATCTGATGCACAATGACCTTACGACCTCCAACATGATTCTGAATGGAGAGCGGCTTTACTTCATTGACTTGGGTTTGGGCTACCATTCCACCCGCCTTGAGGACAGGGCGATGGACCTAGTCGTATTGAAGAAATCGCTTAAGGCCACTCATCCAAAGCAGTTTGACGTCATATGGTCTGGCATAATTGAAGGCTACGGCGGCAGAAAAGAAGTGTTCACGAGAGTCGACACAATAGAAAAAAGAGTTCGATACGCCCAGTAACCGCAGTCATCTGTCTTTCGATTGATGCATCATCTCAAAGACACGGGTGCGGGTTTATTTTCCAAACCAACTATATTTAATCCCTCCAGCATATACTTAAAACACCCCTAAAATGGCTAAGGCAATAAGGGTTTTAGACACCACTCTAAGGGATGGGGAGCAGACGCCGGGGGTTTCTCTCACTCCAGCGCAGAAGCTGAGCATAGCCAAGGCGTTGGACGAGATGGGTGTTGACATCATTGAAGCTGGTTCTGCGATAACAAGCGCCGGCGAGTGCGAGAGCATACGTCTTGTGGCTTCTGAGGGACTTAACGCCGAGGTCGCCAGCTTCGCTAGGGTTGTGCAGAAGGATATTGACTTGGCAATGCAGTGCGGTGTTGACTCAATATTCCTTGTAATGCCGTCCTCTGACATGCACATAAAATACAAGCTTGGGACGACGAGACAAGAACTCCTCGACAAAACCCTAAGCATGATAGACTACTGCAAAAAACACGGCCTGAAGGTGGACCTGTGCGCTGAAGATGGCTCTAGGGCTGATGTGGGTTTCCTGAAGACGGTGTTGTCTAAGGCGGTAGAGCATAAGATAGATTGTTTTACGTTGGCCGATACTGTGGGTTTTCTTACTCCCGACAAGACGGATGAAATTTTCAGGCGTCTTGTGAAGGGCGTTAAGGTTCCTGTTGGCGTGCACTGTCACGACGACCTTGGTCTGGCGACAGCTAACACGGTGACTGCAGTCAACTCTGGGGCAATCGTCGTCGACGTTGCCGTAAACGGCCTCGGCGAGAGAGCTGGAAACGCCTCGCTTGAGGAAGTGGTTATGGCGCTCAAATTGGGCTATGGTTATCGGCTTAACATAAAAACTGAGAAGCTTTCCTGGGTTTCTGAGCTTGTGGAGCGTTCGTGCGGTATTCCAGTGCCTCCGAACAAGGCTATCGTCGGCGACAACGCGTTCACTCACGGCGCGGGGATTCACATTGACGGCATATTGAAGAAGTCCGAGACTTATGAGGCGATAAGGCCTGAGCTTGTTGGGGCTAAACGCAGGTTTGTGTTGGGGAAGCATGTTGGCATGAAGGCTGTGAAGAGCATGCTTGATGAGATGAAAATCAACGTTAATGACACGCAGCTTGAGGAAATCTTCAAGCAGATAAAATTCATCGGCGATAAGGGAAAGCATGTCACCAGCGTGGACTTGGAGGCCATCGCCAACTCTGTGTTGGGCATCCAAAAACAGGCGAAAATAAAGCTTCTTGAGTTGGTTGCCGTAGCAGGAAACAAGTTCACTCCAACAGCTTCAGTGAAACTTATGATAAACGGCGCGGAGGTTATATGTTCTGGCGTTGGCACGGGCCCGGTTGATGCTGCGATAACCGCCATACGCAATGGCGTTAGGGGCGTCCCATTCGAGCTAACGGAGTATCACGTGGACGCAATAAGCGGCGGGACAGACGCATTGGTGAGAATTGAAGTGCGCCTTAAGAGCAAGGACCGTATTGTCACCTCTCAGGGTACTGGAACCGACATAATACTCGCCAGCGTTGATGCCATGATTAACGGCCTAAACCTGATTATGGCGTACTCAGATTAATCCTAGGTGATGACATAATGGCTAAAATAAGGGTTGGAACAAACGGATATGGGACTATAGGACGACGCGTGGCTGACGCGGTCAGACTGCAGGATGACATGGAATTGGTTGGTGTAACTAAAACCAAACCCGACTGGATTGCAAGACTCGCCATAAAAAAGGGGTTGAAACTTTACGCGGCGTTGCCTGAAAGCAAGGTCGCGTTCGAGGAAGCTAAAATACCTGTGGAGGGAACGTTAGACGACCTTCTGGGCAAAATCGACGTCATAGTAGACTGCTCTCCCGGGAAAAAAGGCAAGGAAAACAAGCCTAAATACGAGAAGGCCGGAGTCAAAGCCATATTTGAAGGCGGAGAAAAAAAGGATGTTGCAGACGTATCCTTCTCAGCACTCAGAAACTACGACAAAGCTGTCGGCA
>CAZKCF010000053.1:0-1740 GCA_964551365.1 uncultured archaeon | reverse complement strand
CGACGCTGCAAAAGGCAAGCAGTTCGCGCGGGTGGTCTCATGCAACACCACCGGACTGTGCAGGACGATGGGCGTAGTCAAAGACTTGGCTGGAATAAAGCGCTCTTACGTCGTTTTAATCCGAAGGGCTGCCGACCCAGCTGACACAAAACGCGGGCCAGTTAATGCCATAGCCCCCGACCCGGTTACCGTGCCGTCGCACCACGGCCCTGACGTGAAAACCGTGATGCCTGACTTGAACATAACAACTGTCGGTTTTATTGTGCCGACGACCATAATGCACGTGCACTCCCTGATGATTGACCTTGAGAAAAACGTCTCCAAAGAGGATGTAATAAACGCCTTCAAGAAGGCGCGGAGAGTGCGCTTGGTGAAGGCGTCTGAAGGAATAACCTCTAGCGCTCAGATTATGGAGCTTTCAAGGGAAATCAACGAGTTCAGGGGTGACATGCACGAGATTTGCGTTTGGGAGGATTCGATAAACGTCGAGAACGGGACGTTGTACTACATTCAAGCAGTCCACCAGGAGTCTGATGTCGTGCCCGAGAACATTGACGCAATCAGGGCTATGTTCAATCTGATGCCGGCTGCGAAGTCGATAGCCAAGACCGACAAGTCGATGAGAATCCCTGAGCCTGAGCTGTAAGCGTGGGGGCGTAAGTCTCCCTCATTTCTCCTTTTTTTATCTTATCTTTAAAATATTCCTCTGTAGAGTGGACGCCACATCCGTGGGCGACGTGTTCGTCGACCTCATAACCGCGCCTTTGGACGATTTTCCAGAGCGCGACAGGCAGAAGATTATAGGCGGATTGTATCCTAGTACTGGAGGCTGTGCAGCTAATTTCTCGCTAGCGTTAAGCAGGCTTGGCTTGAAGACTCGCCTCATAGCCCGCGTTGGAGATGATGCGTTTACCAAGTTCGTCAAAGAAAGCCTTTCTGGCGTGGACTTGAAGCTTAAGGTGGGGGGAAAGACCGGGCTGACTTATGCTGTCGCATTCAGGGATGGGAAGCGTTCGTTCATAACCTACCTTGGAGCAAACGCGTCCTTCTGCGTGCGCGACGTTGACTTCGATTTGATTGAAGGCAGATACCTTCATGTGGCAAGCTTTTTCCTGCAGGGCCTGAAAGAGGATACGGTAAAACTCATGGACTGTGCGCACGATAAGGGAATGTTCGCGTCCTTCGACACTGGCTGGGACCCGTGCGGCTGGAGCAAGAGAAACGTCAAGTCTGCGAGAAAAGTAATCAAGTCTGCTGACATATTTCTGCCGAACTTTGATGAGGCTCGGATGATTACCGGCCTAAGCGACAAGAACGAAATCTGTGATTCCTTAATGGAGTTGGGGCCTAAGCTAATAGCCCTAAAAGGGGGTTCAGCCGGCAGCTTCATAGCAACACCAAAAGAACGAGTCAGCCTGCATGCATACTCCGTTAAGGTCGTTGACTCCACGGGCGCCGGAGACGCGTTTAACGCCGGCCTCGTTTACGCCCACAGCAGGGGCTGGAGCATCAAAAAAACAGGCTTGTTCGCGAACGCGTGCGGCGCATTGTCTGTCACAGGCTTTGGCACTGAAAACTATGCGACAGCCCGAAAGGCTTTAGCGCTGATGGCGTCTTTTTAATGGCGTAGGGAATATATTATACACTGAGATGACTAACACTGACTACCTTTTCGAGGTATCTTACGAAGTCTGCAACAAAGTCGGCGGCATCAATACCGTTATCCGCAGCAAAATCGCC
>CAZKCF010000052.1:0-5361 GCA_964551365.1 uncultured archaeon | reverse complement strand
TTCTGCTGTTTTGGATGGATTCAAGGCGACGGACAGCAGCATCTTGGGGGTTATGGATGCTGACGGCAGCCACCCTCTTGAAGTGATACCTGACATGATTAAGGTGCTTGAGGATGCCGACGTTGTGGTTGGGAGTAGGTATGTATTGGGGGGCTTTGTTGAAGGCTGGCCTCTGAAGAGGAGGATGATGTCCAAGGTAGCTACGCTATTGGCTGGACCGCTCACTCCGGTGAAAGACCCTATGTCGGGGTTCTTCTTTCTTAAGCGGAGAGTAATCGAGAATGTTAAACTGAATCCTCGTGGATTCAAAATCTGCTTGGAGATTTTAGTTAAAGGCAGATTCAATGTTGTTGCTGAAGTCCCCATAAAGTTCGTGGATAGGGTTCATGGAAAAAGCAAGTTAAGCGGAAAAGTTTATCTGGAGTACGTTAAACAGCTTTTAGGATTGTATTGGTTCAGTTTTATCAAGTTTTTTAGGCGTAGTAAGGGAGATGGTTTTTTCTAGCTTTAACTATTAAGACGTCTTGTTTTACGGGCAGTTTGGATAAAATCTTCAGGAGTATGCTGGTTATGTCGTCTGGTTTTTTCCCGGCGGCCTGACGCATTAGATACCACCCGGAATAGAGGCTGGCGCCTCTTACTTCGGTTGCCTTGAATCCGCTTTCGTTCAACAGTTCCATGAAGGCTTTTTTTGTGAAATTGGAGACGTGTCCTGAGACCCTGCTGTCTTTGTTTAGGGTGCCGCATCTTTTTTTCGCAGAACATTCGACTGCAGGAGGCTGATAGCCGAGAGTTAAAAGCAGTATTGAAAGCACGGAGTCTATTCTGGGCACTGAAAAAACCGCGTATCCGCTGGGTTTGAGAACCCTGTTTATTTCAGAGAGAACATGCTCGGGGGTTATCACGTGTTCGAGAGTTTCAATGCATGTTACAACGTCGAATGAATTGTCTTTGAACGGCAGTGGCTCAGAGTTCAAGTCAACTTGGGATGCTGCCACTCCGTTAGCTTTCGCGTCCTCTGGCTCGCGTAGGTCTACTCCATATGTTTCAGCGGCTTTTGTTTTGAGGGAGAATTGTTTTGTGAGAACTCCGTCTGAGCAGCCTACGTCAAGGTATGTTCCACCCGTTGGCTCAAGCAAGCCAAAAACCTTCAGGACTCTGTCTTCGAAAACCAGTCCTAATTCAGTTTGAAGGTACCCCCGCCATTCTTTTCCAGAGTCCCAGCGTTCTTTGTTGGCTTCTGCTAGTTTTTTTTCCAGCGTCATTTTAAGGCGACTACGTATCTGTGGTGCGCCCACAGTAGTTTCAGGGTTTGGGGCAGGGGAGCGTGTTCTATGAGCGCGTATTTGTTTATCTTTTTTTCCAATTGGGGGTCAACACCTTTGTAGTAATCAATTATGCTCCAGCGCCATTTATTCTTGTTTGGCAGTATTTTTTTTGCCGGCATGCCGGTGTCGGGCCATGGCGGGATGTCGAAGATGCCTTCTTCAACAATGTTCATGCCTTGTTTAAGCAGGAGGGATTTTATTTTGCTGAGGTTAATCCAGCGTTCGTTGATTTTACGGAAAAAGTCCGGGGCCAATGTTTTTCTGATGAGGTAGCCGGGTTGTGTCGTGTTGGGGATGCAGACGAACACGACTTTGGAGGAGACCCTGCACATTTCTTCTAGCAGCTTGAAGCCGTCTTTAACATGCCATAGTGCAGCGAAATTCCAAACCAAGTCAAATGAGTCTTCTTCGAACGGCAGTATTGAACAGTCGTCGCATTTTTTCGTTGAAACCTTGTCTCCGAGTTTAAGCTCAGTCCACAAGAGCCTCGTGTTTTCCAGCCTCCGGTCATCCCAGTCGACAACCGTGACGGCACATCCTTCAAGCGCGAGGGCGACGCTGTTTATTCCGTCTAAGCCGGTCATGCCGTATGCTGGCGCTTCTAGGACTGATGTTATGTTGTATTTTGTTTTTATGTGTTTGAGGATGTTGTTGAGTATGATGCGCTCGTATACTGTGCCCAGTCCTTCGTCGTGTTTTTCAGAGTACGGCATTTTGTTTAAGCCATTTGATTGTTTCTTTTATTCCTTCTTCGGTCGTGTATTGTGGCTGGTAGTGTAGCTGTGAGTTTGCTTTTTCTGTGCTGTAGTATCTGTCTTTTGTTAGGATGTCGACGCTGCTGCGGTTCAGCATCGGTGTTATGCCGAGTGTTGAGATTTTTTCCATGATGCTTGCGACAGTCTTTGCCACTGTAGAGGAGATATGGCGTTGAGGCAAGGGGACGCGGAGGTTTTTTGATATCATTAGCGTCAGTTGGTTTACGGTCAGCGGCTGGGGGTCTGCTATTATGTAGGTTTCGCCTATTGAGTTGGGTTTTTCCAGAAGGAGTTTGAAGGCGTAAACCAGGTTTTTTATGTAAAGCAGGTGTAGTCTGTTTTCTCCTGAACCTATTGTGTAGAAGCGTCCGTCGTTTATCAGCTTAGCCAGCTTGTATATCATTCCGTCGTCTCGCGGGCCATATGTTATTACCGGCCGGATTACTGTGACAGGTACGCCGTTTTTTTCGTGATACTCCAGGGAAAGTTTCTCGGCCTCGTATTTTGTTTTATGGTAAACTCCTTGGGGATTGTATTGGTGGTCTTCCGTCCCAGGAAGTCGGGTCACCCAGCCGGTCACTCCGACCGTGCTGCAGTATACGAAGCGCTTGATGTTTTCCTTGCAGGCGGCGTCAAGAAGGTTTCTGGTGCCTTCAACGTTGGTTTCCCAGTATCCTTTGCTTGAGCCTCGGCCTTCGCCTCTCAGGGAGGCTAGATGGTAGACTACTTCAATGTCCTCCATTATTCTTGCGATTGCGTTTTTGTCGGACAGGTCGCAGTGGACTAGTATGGCGCCTTTTTGTTCGATGTAGGTTCTTTTTTCGGGAGTGCGCACCATTGAGTATACTGTGTGGCCTTTTTGCATCAGTTCTTCGGTCAGATGGCTTCCGATGAAACCTGTGCCGCCGGTGACAAGTATGTTCATTTCAAGAGGTTTGAGGATACTTTAATCATTGTTGTTGGGTTTGCGAGCATGTTGGTGTATGCTGCGTTGGCCAGCGGGCAGAAGCATTCCTTGTTTTTTATCGGCTTCCGGAGTTCGTCTGCTTTTTCGCTGAACCATATTTTCCTGAAGTCGTAGTTGTTTTCCCTTAGGTTGCCTACCGGCAGGGCTTTCACGCAGCAAAACCATACGTCACCGTTTGGCGCGATTTGGCCTGACGCAAATCCCGCGTAGCAGGGTATTGTTTGTTTTTTGTTTTCAAGTGTTTTTTTAGCTAGCTGATAGTATTCGCGCCTGAATGCCTGCGTTATTTTCGACACGCCTGAAAAACGCGTGTTTTTTGTTTGTTGGTTCAGGAGGTCTGTTGCTTTAGAGTATTCTTCGATGGAGGGCGTTATTCCAGAGCCTATTGTGCCGAGTTCCTGGCGTTCTTCAGCTATTTCCAGAATGTATGAGTCGGGTTCAAGGGTTTTTATGTAATTGAATAGTTCAGGCACGCTTCCTGCATTGTATTTGGACAGTACTGTGTGGAAGCCGACAGTGAGGTTTTCGTGTTTTTTCTTAAGCATCATGAGGCGACGGAAGGTGTTGATTGTCTTATTGAAGTTTCCAGAGACCCCGCGTATTTCATCGTGTTTGCTTCCGACGCCGTCCAAAGAAAGGTTCACGATTATTTTTGAGCCGGAACAGTATGCCGCTATCTCGGAAACGCGCTCCGGGATGTTTTCGAGTATGCCGTTTGTGGGGATGTTGATTATTTTCGGCTTGCAGTTGTCGTAAAGATGCTTGCATATTGGTGTTATGTCGTCGCGCAGGAACGGTTCTCCCCCGCTTAATGTTGTCCAGTAGACTTTTCCGATGGATTTGAATATTTTGGAGAATTCTTCGGCTGTTAGTTCGTCTCCTTTTTTGTTCCATATGTTGCATGTCAGGCAGCGGGAGTTGCATCTGTAGGTTATGCTTACTGTGAGGTTTATGGGCGTGGTCTTGGGCGAGCCGAAACGTCGCATAAGCCAGTAGGCGGGTATTTTGTGTATCATCTCAGGTCTTTGGTTGTTGACGCGATGTCCCACCGGTAGGGGTTCTTTTTTAGGACGTAAAAGTCTATGTTGGCTAGAAGCCGTATGTAGAGTTCGAGCAAAACAGCTCCTAATGTCCAAACAAACTGCTTGGGCCGGAAGTCAATGTTGTTTAACAGAGTGTTTAGGACTGAGCGTTTTTGTAAAGTCACGGTACTGTAAAGTCGGGTTTCCTTGAGGTGGAGGTGCCCTATGTGTATTCGCTTTCTCTGGCGTATCAAGTCCGCGATTGTTTCAGGCCCCCGGTTTCGAACTACGGCGTTGGGCGCGTATTTTATCGCGTATCCTTTTGAGGTGATGTAGGATTCTATCCACGCTTCGTCCACTGAAGTTTCGGTGGATACTTCTTTTATTATGTTTCTGAAGGCGACTATTTCCCCGGTCTTAGGCTTCTTTAGTGATATTTCATGGTGGAGCTTCCAGATGAAGTTAACGGTGAATCCGACAAAACTGTTTTCATCGTTTAATGGTATGGGTCTTCCGCCGACCATCCCAACCTTCTCGTCTGAAAAAGGCTTAAGGAGCTCCTCAAGAGTGTTCTCAAGCGGCATGGTGTCGGCGCTCTCAAGCACCAGTACTTCGCCTGATGCGTTTTTTAGGAAAATGTTTATTGCCGACGCCTTGCCTTTGCGCTCTGGCTCGGTGATTAGTTTGACTTGAGGGTGTTTTTTGCTGAAGTCTGTTACGATTTCGTCTGTGCCGTCTGTGCTGCCGGACGAGATTACAATAACTTCGGTCATCGCGTGTTCTGATGGTTTTTGTTTCAGAAGAGCGTCAAGTATCCTGCTGATGTTTTTAGCTTCGTTGAAGGCGCAGACTCCTACTGAGAAGTTCATTGTGTGTATATATAATTTGTTGGCTAAAATAACTACCTATGACCAGCATGCGGGCGGTTGGCTTGGTTTTGGTTAGCACGGTTTTCACTGCGCTTGGTCAGGTTTTTTTTAAGATGGGTTCGGGTAGGCTGGCGTTGAGTCTTTCGGGTGTTCTTTTCAATTACATGTTGCTTGTGGGTTTCTTTTTTTATGGTATTGGGGCTTTGATGCTCATCGTGTCTTTGAGGCATGGCGAGTTGTCTGTGCTTTATCCCGTCTACGCTATGAATTTCGTGTGGGTGAGTCTTCTTGCCGACCGTTTTTTAGGCGAGTCGATGAGTTCACTCAAGTGGGGGGGTATTTTAGTCATAATGATGGGCGTTTCGCTTATAGGTTGGGGTGGCAGGAGATGACGACGCAGTTGTGGGCGGTGGGTGTGGT
>CAZKCF010000051.1:0-5403 GCA_964551365.1 uncultured archaeon | reverse complement strand
ACCGTAAACGCCTTCACCCAACAGAAAATCTATGAGTTCGCCAGTCAAAGCCTCCTTGTAGATTCCGCCTTGCGTTCGACTGAAATACCGTCCAACATTCCTGTCCACTTCGGTTACCGACTCACCGAAAGCCCTGATATCCTCCTCAACCAACGCAGGAAGCATCTTCATCAACACGATATGCGATATACTCTTCGCTATCCTCCCACCAGCAGTAATCCTGCTTAAAGCAGCATCCTCCCTAACGCCGCTTAAACCCCTCTCAACATCAGGCACTACCACAATAAACTGCCACGACTCAGGAAAATCACGCCTAAACAAAACTGGCGCGATTTTTCCCATTCGGCTGCGTCCTCCGTCCACAACGAATCCCCCAGACTTGAAGACTGCAGTTCCAACTCCCGACAACCGGCCTCTCCCGAGGACGTAAGCAATATCATCGACGCTAGCACTCACGCCGTTGAGTTTAGCCAGCGCCATTCCAACCGCCAGAGCAAGCTGTGTTCCAGAACCCAAGCCCACGTGCGCTGGAACAACTTCGTTGACCTCGATTTTCGCGCCTGACTTTACTTTGAACGCGCGCATAAATTTTTTTGCGTGTTCCATGACGGCTTTTTCATTCGGGCCTGACGCGCTAAGCCTGCTGTTTTTTCTAACACTTAACAGTACGTTGGGTTTCTCTAAGGCGACGCCTATGCTGCCGTATCGTCTGCCCAAGTTTCCTGAGAAGTCGATTACGCCCAAGTGCAGTCTGCAGGGGGTTTTAACGGTAACCGTCATCTTCCTGAAATAATCTTTATTACGTCGCCGTCTTCAAGAACATGGTCTCTGCTGACCTTCATCTTGTTGTTGCAGTTTACTGCGCCGATGAACTTGTCGCCCAAGTCCGTGTGCACTTTGTAGGCTAAGTCAAGCGCAGTCGAGCCTTTGGTGAGCAGATAAGAGTCCGGCAGTATGTTGCCTTTGGAGTCCGAAAGCTTGCTTTCGTTTTCCACGGGATAGACTACAATCTGGTTTAAGACATCAAACACCGCCTTGTTCAAGCACTCTTGCACTCCAGTCGAACCGTAGACTTTAATTATCTTCTCTCTGATGAAATCAAGCGCCCTCTTTTTTTTCTCGTCCAAGTCCGCAAGCACCTTAAAGTCGCCGTCGCCGGGAACATACTCTATAAGCCCCTTAGAGTCTGCTTCCCGCAGCGCGAGCTCTGCTTCAGCGCAAACCGGCGTCAAATCGTGTTTGAGTTTAAGCTTCTCGTAGTTTACCCTGCCGACGTCTATTTTGTTTGCGGCTATTATTATGGGCTTCGAGTATTCTCTCAGCTTGACTGCGAAATCTTTTATGTCCTTATCGCCCCAATTCTTCTTCTCAATGAGGTTGGTTTCCTTGAGCGCTTTACTGACCTGGTATTCTGTCACCTGCAGTCCAGACAACTGTTCAGAGAGTTCTTTCACTATGTTCTTACCCTCAAACTTGATTTTGGGCGCAATCTTCCCCCAGTTTTTCTTTATGACGCCCGCAAACCACAGGTTTATTTCCTCCCCAAGAAATCTGATGTCGTTCTCTGGGTCGTAGCCTTCGGTGGCGTCACCCTTCTCGTCAGTGCGGCCTGAAACGTCCACAATATGGATTAACGCGTCAGCTTGCCTCAAGTCATCTAAAAACTGGTTGCCAAGGCCCCTGCCTTCGTGTGCTCCAGGCACCAACCCTGCGACGTCAATAACCTTTATTGCCGTAAAACGCTCGCCATTCCTGCAGTACGCGCTCTTGGGGTTGCATTTTACGTTGAATGTCCGGCAGGCGCATTTGCTTCTCGCGTAGCCGACTCCAACGTTGGCTTTTATGGTAGTGAACGGGAAGTTGGCTATTTCAGCGTCGGCCAACGTCAATGCCTTATAGAAGGTTGACTTCCCTACATTCGGTTTTCCGACAACTCCTACAATCATTTTCCTTAACTATTGTTTTCACGCGAAATAAATCCGAGTTACCGCCAGGAGCGCATGAGCAGTATGGCCGCGGTTATTACGACTATCAGCATCACAGTCGCTACGAAGGCTGTCTGGCGCACGTCCTGTTTAGGCAGTATGAAACCGTATACCTTGCCGTCTGCGGAGCCGGCGTACAAGTATTTTTCGTTCAGGTGTAATTCAACCGGTCTGTCCTTCATTTTGTAATCCCACCTGAGGTAACCCCTCTTGTTGAACAAGAATACGGTGTTGTCTAATGTTCCCGCCGCAATATTGTTTCCGGCGCTTATGGCAGAGATTACGCTACTGTTCAAGTCCTCCACCCAAACTATCGTTCCGTTGGAAAGAAAATAATAAAGATTGTTGTTTTTTAACCCGACCAGAACATCAGCACCGTTGACGTGTACGACCCCGATTTGGCTTCCCGTGCTGTAGCTCCATATTGGCGTACCCCTGGTGTCGAAAAAATATATTGTGCCGTCTCCAAGGCCTGTTGCGACGTATTCGTCGCTTATGTATGCTGCCTGCACGTAGTTGTTTAAATCAAAGTTCCTGCGCAGTGTTCCGTTAAGGTTTATTGAGTACACTTGTTGGTCTGATGCGGCTATAATCCTGTCTTCTAGGACTCTTACCGCGATGACGTAGCCGTCTGTGGTGTATCGCCACCTGAGGTCTCCGTTTCGGTTTAGGACGTAGACTCTGCCGTCTATCCCTCCGACGGCGATGTAGTCTCCTCTCACGTGTATTGCGTTCTCGTACCTCACTAGTGTTGGGATTTCTTTAGTCCACAGGAGGCTGCCGTTTCTGTTGAAGCAGTACAGCAGGTGATTCTTTGTGGCAGCGATGACGATGTCGTCTGCAACGCATATGGACGTGACACTGCCGTTTGTCTTTTGCCTCCACTCGAGCATGCCCGTTGCGTTAAAGAAATATGTGCTCTCGTCTTCAGAGCCGACAATGATGCTTTCGTTTAATCCGTCAGCCAAAAGAACCCTGCCTTCGACGCTGTATTTCCAAACTGGAGCAACCTCCAACGCCGTGGCAGAAACCGAAAACAGGCAGGCAATAAGCCCCACCCAAAACCATCCGCACCGCATCACTAAAAATTATTGCTGAGCATATATATTAAACAACTACTTATCCTTAATCATGGTCGCAAAAACGCCAAAAGATGGCTTCCTGCCGCTCAGAGTCTCAACAGTCGACAACCTGATATCCTCTGGCGGTGTAGAACGAGGTAACACCCTACTCCTCTCCGGCGGATGCG
This sequence comes from uncultured archaeon, assembly GCA_964551365.1. GTDB lineage: Archaea > Altiarchaeota > Altiarchaeia > IMC4 > SCGC-AAA252-I15 > CAZKCF01. The sequence goes on along the minus strand of CAZKCF010000051.1, from coordinate 2,169 downwards.
GCTCTGGCAAGACAATATTCCTAATGCAGTCACTATACAACGCCGCCCTAAACGGCGAAAAAGTAGCATACTTCTCGCTGGAAGAAGACACGCAAAAAATAAAGAGACACATGCTCAAAAACTTCGGCTGGGACATAGAAGCGCTCGAGAAAAAGGGTGTGTTCTACACCCACCATGTCAGCGCAATGCGGATGGCCCGCGACATAGAGCTGACGCTTGACGAATTCAATCAGTCTGAGAAAAACTACATTGAGAATATACTTGACAAGCACCCTGAAATCTCGCTAATTGACGCCAAGGGAGTCAGCCTGCCGTTCCACCCTGACCGAATAGCCGTAGACTCGCTGTCGGCGTTATCTAACTCGTTCATGAACAAGGAAAAATACCGGCTGTGCATTCAAGTGCTTGTGGAATCACTTAACGCGCACCAGTCTTTGAACATACTCGTGAGCGAGACGGAGCAGGACCCTAAGTCCTACGGCAGGGTGGGTGTTGAAGAGTTTCTGGTTGATGGCGTTATAGTGCTCTACAACCTGCGTAAGGGACAGCTGAGGCGGCGCGCGATTGAGATACTTAAGTTGAGGTGCAGCGAGCATGTTCAGGAAGTCGTGCCGTATAGGATAACTCAAGCTGGCATAGAGTTGATGCCGTCTGACTCAAAGCTGATAGACGTATAGTTTTTTGTCTCTTCTGCTGTAATTTGTATTGATGGCTGAGACTGAAAAAACCAAAAAACAGCCGGAGAAAGCCGGAAAGTGCGGTTTCTGCATATTCTCCTCCAGAGGGTCTAGGGGATACGAGTGCTCGTTCTGCAGGATACTGTTGATTCTGGTTGCGCTCTGGCTGCTTACTAGGCTACTGGCTTAATCTGTTGTTTTACCCCGCAGTATGGGCAGAATAAGCCGGACGCTGGAATCTCTTTGCCGCATTTGACGCAGCCTTTGACTTCGAAAAACTTTATGAGGTGGGGTTCACTCAAGCCAAGCCTCTTCGACAAACTGTTGGCGGCTTTCATAAGCTTCTTGTATGCGCTGCTATTTTTCACCCGCAGTTTAACATTACGGTACCAGCGCATCCTGTCTAAGGCGCCTTCCAAGATTTTTTTGAACAGCGTGTAGTGTATTCTGCTTAAGCTGTAGGCTAAGAGCCCGTAGACGAATGAAAGCAGGGGAAGGCCTGTCAAAAAAGAGAACACTGAAAACAGCAAAGTCAAGGCGAGCGCGATTAGTCCGACAAAGTAGCTTGCCAGAAGAATCAGTATGCCCAGGAAGGCAAATCGTGAGGCAAACTCTCCTCCCTTAAAGTTCGCGTAGTATGCTCCGGAAACCAAAATCAGCAGAAACACGGCAACCAAAAAATTCTTCACGTTGTTTTTCATCCCCTATCCTCAATCAAATAAGCGAGCGCCTTCGGGCCGTCAAGCTGCCTGCTGAGGCGCATCATCTTCCTGCAGTTTTTTGCCATGGTGTTGTCTGACGTCATTTCGGTGAGGGAGTCGGCTATTACGATTGGCGGCGTGAAGTAGCTTAAGCATCTGCCGACTTTAAGTTCGTCAAGGCGCCGTGCGTTGTTCTGTTGTTCGGAGTGGAACATGTCGGGGAAGGACATTGTTGGTTTCCCGAAAGACAAGCACTCCATTATCGTGCTGTGGCCGCCGGGTGCTATCACTATGTGTGAGGACTTTATTTCCGGGAATGGGTCTGGCAGGTATCTTATTATCTTCGTGTTTTTCTTTTTCGGAAGTTTTTTTGCGTCAACGTTTGGTCCGGCTACCAGCGTGAAGTCGAAGTCGTCCAGTAGTTCGGCTGTCGAGAGGATGTTTTGGAATAGGCGTTCCCTGTAGCCGAAGCCGCCTACCATGGACAATACGCGTCTCTTTTTTGCAGTCTTTTTTACTTCATCGGCTTTTTTTCTGACGAGAGGCCCTATGAAGTGTACTTTTTCTATCGTTTCTGGAGTGAATGAGAGGTTGTTCATGCAGATTGTGTATGGCGGCGGGTAGTCTGGGATTATTATCCTGTCCACGTGCCTGAAAACCGATTTTGAGAATCTTCCAACAAGCTTTCCGACGATTTTCGTGGGAATACCCCTGTTCTCGAAGAAAGAACCCACGTTAGTCTGGTTTAAAATCAAGTCAACCTGCAGGCCCTCTAGCTTCGACACTATGGC
>CAZKCF010000050.1:0-5463 GCA_964551365.1 uncultured archaeon | reverse complement strand
GTACTATCCCGTGAAATCGCTCAACGAGATGGGTTACTCACGGCACGTGTGCAAGAAATGCGGCCGGGGCTTCTGGAGCGTCGTTGAAAGAGACGTCTGCGACGAACCCTTGTGCAGCGGAGGATACCGGTTCATAGGCGAGAAACTGGCGAGAAAAAAGTTCAAATACAAGGAAGCGTGGGACGAATACGTTAAAACATTCAGCAAATGGGGTTATGTTCCGATAAAACGCTACCCCGTAGTCTGCAGGTGGTACGATCAGCTTTACTTCGTGAACGCGGGAATAAACGACTTCCAGCCGTACATCGTGGCAGGCGAAGTGAAGCCTCCGGCAGACGCAGTCCTAGAGCCGCAATTCTGCCTGCGTTTTCAAGACATAGACAGCGTTGGAGTCACCGGCAGACACTACACGGGCTTCATAATGGTGGGGCAGCACACCTTCAACCAGCCGAACAAACACGTGTACTTCAAGGAAGAGGGCATAAAACAGATGCACGAGTTTCTGACGAAAGGCTTGGGGATAAAACCCGGAGAAGTATTCTATCACGAGGACGTGTGGGCTGGCGGCGGAAACTACGGCCCCAGCATGGAATTCTTCAGCAGAGGACTTGAACTCGGAAACCAAGTGTACATGCAGTATGAGCTACTGCCAGACGGCAGAACAAGGGAACTGAAAACAAAAGTCATAGACATGGGCGCTGGCTTGGAACGGTGGAGCTGGTTTTCACAGGGACTGCCTATGAGCTACGACACGACGTTTCCGAATGTGATGAGATACCTCTACGCGCAGACGGGGGTAAAGCCAAACGCCGAAGTTTGGGGGAAGTTTGCGCGCTACGCTGGGCTACTTTCTTTCGATGAGATTGAGGATGCGGGCGCAGTATGGCAGAATGTAGCAAAAGATGTTGGAGTGAATGTCAACGAACTTAAGGCAGATGTCTACAGGATGCGCGCGCTCTACGCGATAGGAGACCACACCAGAACGCTGCTGGTTGGCATACACGATGGCGCGTTGCCTTCGAATGTGGGCGGCGGATACAATCTTAGGAATATTTTGAGGCGGTGTTGGGACCTCGTGGACGAATTTAATCTGGACGTAGAGCTTGAGAAGGTTTTTGAAGAACACATCAGAGAATTCGGCGGCTGGTACACTGAACTCAAGGATGTCGGGAGCCTGTGGGACATACTCGCAGTCGAGAAAAAGCGTTATGATGAGACGAACGAGAAGGGCGTGAAGGTGACTGAAAACAAGAGCCTTGATTACTTTACTCCTGAACGGCTCGTGGAATTGTACACTTCACACGGGGTGTCGCCGAGCCTCATAAGAAAACGGTATCTTGATTTTAAGGAACCCGACAACTTTTATCTCTTGATAGAGGAACACAAGGAGCGGTCTAAGGCTGGCGAAGAAAAAAGCGAAATTAATGTGCCGTCAGGCCTGCCTCAAACGAGACTACTCTACTATGAGGACATGAACAAGAAAGAGTTCACCGCCAAAGTCGTGTCAGTCTTCAACAACTACGTTGTTTTAGACCAAACGTTGTTTTACCCTGAAGGGGGAGGTCAGGAAGCAGACTACGGGACATTAAACAACGTGAAAGTGCTTGACACCCAAAAAGCCTCAAACACCGTGCTGCATAAAGTCGCTGACGCGTCAAAATTCAAGACAGGCGACACAGTAAAAGGGATCATAGACGCGGGAAGAAGAAAACAACTAACGCAACACCACACCGCCACACACATAGTCAACGCAGCAGCCTCCAAAACACTCGGACCACACATATGGCAGGCGGGCGCACACAAAGGCACTGACTTGGCGAGACTTGACCTGACGCACTACAAGCCGGTGTCCGATGAGGAATTGGCGCATATTGAGGAGGAGGCAAACAGGATAGTGGATGCTGCGATAGAAGTCAAGAAACTCGTCTTCTCCAGGGATGATGCAGAGAAACGCTATGGATTCAGGATATACCAGGGTGGTGCTGTTCCTGGGACGGAACTAAGGATTATTGAAATCGCGGGCGTGGACGCTGAAGCCTGCGGAGGCATACACTTGAACAACACCAAAGAAGCCGGGCGGATTAAGCTGGTGCGAGCCACGCGCATCCAAGACGGCGTGGTGAGACTGGAATTCAAAGCAGGTGAAGCGGCGAAAGAATACGTTAAGGGAGAGGAAGCATTGTTTGACTCTGCCTTGAAGTCTCTGCCAGTTAAGCTGAAGGAGACAACATTTGACAAAGAGGTTTTGAATGAGGCTGCATCAACACTATCAGTCCAACCAGAGAAGTTGCCCCAAACAATAAAAAGATTTGTTAACGAGTGGGAACAGACAGGGACTCGGATATCTATTGCAGATAACTCAACATTAGCGACAGCTACTGAAAGCCTTTTTGATGGCTGGAAGAAGGCTATGAAGAAGCGGGAGAAGACCGTGCAGGAAGGTGCCGGTGAAGCCGCCGGCAAGATTGCGGATGAATTCGAATCAACGAGTTTCGTCAAGAAGATTACATCGGGGCTTGACGTTGGCTCGCTGAGGAAGATAGCCTCCAACTCGACTGCGAAAGCGGGAAGAGTTCTTGTGTTAGTCAACATTGCGGGAGATAAATGCAATATCGTGGTCGCATCATCTGACCCCAATGTGAATGCGGGCGAGGTCGCGACAAAGTTGTCTCAGAAATTAGGCGGCGGAGGCCGCGGAGACGAGAAACTTGGCATAGGCGGCGGAAACAGAAGAGACGCGGAAAAAACACTAAGCGAATTCAAGATTTAGACTCGCCGCTACCGCCAGGAGATGTTCCATTAACGGGCACTATACCCTCATTGGTAATCTTGAACTCAAACCGCATGCCCTCAGGCAGAAACATGTGTTTTCTCAACAACGCTACCCTACGGCCTCCCCTCAACTCCAGTTCAACCATAATCTTACTCCAATACTCGTTTATTATCCCACCAATGGGGATAATCTTCTGCGAGTCAATGTCAGTGTACACTTGATTGGTCATAAGAAGCGGCAGATTATGTTTCCTCGCTATCCGCATCAACTGCGCGAGTATCCTTCCGAGCTCACGGATGTCTTTGTCTTCCTCAAGTCTGTAGAGCATTGCGACGCTGTCGACGACGACAAGCGAAACTCCGCCGGCAGAGACGATGTCATTGAGTTTGGAGACAGCAACCTTCTGCTCGTCAAACGTGGTCGGCTGAACCAACAGGAGTTTGCTGAGCACTTCTTCGGTACGTTCGCCAGCAATCTGCCTAACGCGTTCTACAGAGAAACCGCCCTCAGGGTCGACGTAAACAACTCGGCCCACTTTGGAAGCGTTTACCGTGGCTATGATGGCTATGTTCGTTTTGCCTGACGCTGGAACGCCGTAAATCTGCGTGAGAACGCTGGGAAGTATTCCGCCGCCAAGCAGCCTGTCAAATTCTGGTTGAATGCTTACGCTCATGCCCCATACCTCTGGTACAACTCAACGCAAAACTCCACGAAATCGTTTTCTTTCACGCCAGTTTTCTCAAAATACTCTCGTATGAGATCCTGATTCAACTCAATCTTCTCAATAGTAACCGCCTTAGCAGTCAGCAGGGGGGTGACGCTAACGTCCAGTATAGTGTAACCCGGGAACCGGTCATACCAGTCGTGCTTCACGTCCAAATAATCGCCCTCAACGCTGACGTCAACGTTAATCTGAAGCATGCTAACCCCCCGATTCGCGTCTATGACGGACTCAATAAAACGATTGACTTCAGCAGGCGCCATAACGCCCAAACTCTCTCGAACATACTTCATCGAAGAAGACGAGACCGAAACATGCTCCGGGGAACTGAAATCAAAGTCCCTGAACACCAGAATGCCCGTCGGATTCTGCCACTCGTTAAAGCTCACGCGCTCCGTGCTGCCGATATAGTACGCAGGCGTCACGTCAAAAACCTCGTTTATGCGCTGGTGCTTGTGCACGTGGCCATTGAGGATTAGATTGTATTTTGACGCAACTTCCCTGAGTGTTCTGAGCGAAATCTCGTATGGGGCAAGGTATTTTTCGACAGCCTGGTGCATGCACAAGACGTTCAGGTCATTGCCTTCGAGTTCAGAGGATATTTTCTGGAGCGTGGCTTCAGCAACCTTCCGGTTTCTAATGAACTGGAAGCCGTGGAATCCGACGCGTTTTCCCCTAACATTCAGGGTCACGTGAGGCGTCTCAGTGCTTAAGACATGTATGCGCTTGTGCAGGTCAGCGTAAATCGGCGAGTATGTTGTTCCCAAATGGCCGCTGATTTCATGGTTTCCGATGCTTAGAATCACATGCGTTTTTTCAGCAGCCTTCAGTAGGCCCTGCAAGAGAACCCGCAACGTCTTAGGATCCGGCGTAGGATGATGCACCAAATCACCGCCAAACACGATAACCTCGGGCTTGAGAGAAAGCGCCTTGTCCAAAGCCTCCTCAAAGCTGCGCTGATAGTCTTCCAGACGCCGCGTCTTAAACCTGTGGCGGTAGCCGAGATGACAGTCGCTCACGCAGACAATGGATGTCGCCATATTCGTTAGTCGACGGACGCCTCAACCTTTATGCCGCCAGCGAACTTGGCGACGAAATTGAACACAATCGCGGAAAGCGCGCCCATAACGAAGCCCATGAGAGTGTAAAACAGTATCACGAGCACTGCCCACATCAGGTAGATTAGAAGTCCGACAACGCCTCCAGCTAGAATACCGGTGAGCGCGTCGCGGTTTAAGCCGAACAGGCCTACGCCGGAGACGGCGAATATGATGAGGAAGAATGCACCGAACGCGAGCATTAAAATCAGGCTGAATATGAAGTAAAACATTGCCGCAAACTTGCCTAAAGACCAGACTCCAATCCGTTTGATAGTAACCTTGGACACTTAAACCACCTGATTAGTTAATATCATCTAAATAAAATAAAGTACGATGTTTAAGCCGCCTTACGTTCAGACTGCAGACAACCTGATTGACATCGCATTCCGCCATGGAGCAAAGCAGGCTAAAAAAGTCAGGTCAACCAGAAAGCTGCGCAAAAAGAGGATTATCGGCGCTGAACTCAGGCAGATAGAGGTTGTGGCAGACTCGCTGACAGGAGAGCTTGACGCTGTTGTCAAACGCTTCCCAAGCTACGAGAACATGCCCGGCTTTTACCAACAGCTTTTTGACATAAAGATTGATAAAAACAGGTACAAGAAGTCGCTTGGCGCCCTGAACTGGTGCAGCGATAAAATTAAGGAGATTAAGGGCAAATCCATAGCCAGCGCAAACAGAGGCGACGCTAACGCTGTAAAGGCTTTTTTGGGTAGGGTCTCGTCTCTCGCCAATCGGGTCAAGACGGATTTGGACTATCTGGGTGAAGTGCGGCAGATTATCATGTCGTTTCCTGTGATAAAGGAGTTGCCGACTGTGGTTGTCGCAGGATACCCTAACGTCGGGAAAAGCACGTTCACACGCAACCTCAC
>CAZKCF010000049.1:0-5614 GCA_964551365.1 uncultured archaeon | reverse complement strand
GGTTGAAAGAGAAAGCATGACGTGCGGTTCAATGATGTTTGATGGAGTAATGTTAGGTAGCAAAGCTCACCTTGAAGGGTGTTTTGTCGCGGAAAAATGCTTTATAGGCAGCAACACATCAGTTCAAATAAACTCGATAGTCGGCCCAAACTGCATGCTGGGGTCGAACGTTGATGTCGTCAGAGACAGTAGGATATGGCCTAACGTCAGGATATCCAAAGGCTATAAAGTCAGCGGCGTCATAAAAAAGTTCATACAAACGTGCAACGAAAGAAACAGTCCGCTGTGGAGCCTGAGAACAGTTTCCGACGAAGAAGCATTTTACTTCAACACATGCGAGAACAACAACGTATTCTACACGGGAATGAAAGCCAGAAGCCTCATGGAATTCAACGACAAACTAAAGGAAATAAACTTGAACTGCATAGCCCACCACATGAGGCACGGCGCAAACGATTTCAGCGACTGGCTGTCTAAGATAATCTGCGACATGCACTTAGCTCAAGAGTTCTATAAAGCCAAAAAGAATGTGGGGACAGGCGACTACCACACTCTAAGGCAGACGCTGATAAACAAGACTGAAACGCGCTTAGAAGACCTCTTTAGAGTTATCAACAAGGCTTAAGTGCCGCAGCAGCTGAGTTATTTTCACGCGAGACTGTTCCTTGCTGTCGCGTTCTCTCACCGTTACGGTGTTGTCCTTAAGCGAATCATAGTCTATGGTAATGCAGTATGGCACTCCTATTTCATCAGCTCGCGCGTATCGTTTGCCTATGCTCCCTGATTCGTCGTAGAATATGTACACTCTGTTGTTTTTCAGGGTTTTGAATACTTCAAGCGCTTTCTCTGGGAGGCCGTCTTTTTTGACGAGGGGGAATATGCCTGCGAGGTATGGGGCCGTGTTTTTCGGGAACTTGAATAGTGTTCTATCTTGTTCTTCAGCGAGGCATGATTCTAGGATGCAGTATATCGGCCGGTCTATGCCGTATGCCACCTCAATTACGTGTGGGACGAATTTTCGGCCGTCTATGTTCACTGTCATGTCTTGTTTGCTTAGTTTCATGTGGGCGGTTAGGTCGTAGTCTGTTCGGTCTGCTATTCCCACAAGCTCTATTCTGCCGAAGCTTTCGCTTGAGAACTCTATGTCCCACGTGTCTGACGAATAGAATGCCCGCTCATCGTCCCTATGCTGCCTCAGCCGCAGTCTCGCGGGGTTTATGCCCATTTCAGTGAACAGTTGGAATGCTCTTCCAAGCTGGTATGCCACGAACTGTATCTTGATTACTCCGTCTTCAAGCGCTTTGCCAATCGTCGTCTCCAACTCCTTGCCTTTCCCGGTCAGGATGTCAACTTTTATCTCGCTGACTGAGTCGAATTTGTCGGTTTTCTTGTTTTCAGGGTCAACGAAAAACTGTATTTCGGCTTGATTGAATTCCCTGAGTCGGATTACACCCTGCCTCGGCGAAATTTCGTTGCGGTAAGAGTGGCCTATCTGAAGCACGCCAAACGGCAGTTTCTTTCGCGCGAACTCCCAGAGGCGTTTGAACCCCAAGTAGGTTGTTTGGGCTGTTTCAGGCCTCAGGTAGGCTGTGGTCTTGTATTTGCCGGGGCCTACGTATGTCTGGAACATGAGGTTGTAGTTGTATGGCTCCTGCAGGCTGCTTTTGCATTTAGGGCATGTGATTTTTTTTTCTTGGATGATGCTCCACAAGTCCATCATGCTTTTTCCTTCAACCGATTGTTGGGTGTTTTCCTCAATCAGGTGGTCTGCCCGGTAGGGTTCACCGCATTTGCTGCACTCGGTTATGGCGTCCGTGAAGCTTTTGGTGTGTCCTGAAGCGACCCAAACGTCTTCAGGAGATAATGTGGGGCAGTTGACTTCAACGCAGCCTTCTTCCACAAGGTAGAACCGCCGTATGAGGTCTTCTACATTGCGTTTTAACGCGGAGCCTACTGGGCCGTAGTCGTAGAAGCCGCTCACTCCCCCGTAAATCTCAAACGACGGGTAAATAATACCCCTTCGCTTGGATACGTCAAGTATTGTCTCATGCATTTTAGGGTTTATCTTTTTTGACGCTCTCGCTAAAAACAGAATCTTTTTCCATATCCTCTTCTACCGTGTCGGCACCGCTGTCTATGGAACCGCGTTCCTCCTCAATCATTTCCTTAAGCCTCTTTTTCACCAAATCTTCAGTCTGCACCTCACGCTCCACTTCCCACTGTTTTTCTTCTATCTTGCGTTTTACGTCCCTGTCCGAGCGCGCTCTTTCGGCTTCCGCACTTATTTCCTTTTTCTTTTTCACGTAGTTGACCACGACAATTACGACGATTATGAGCACTACTGCGCCGGACATCAGCAGCATCCGGAATTTTGTGGTTTCTTGGCCTACTTTGTCTTCAGCGCTTTTTAGTAGTGAGGCTGACTCCTGCATTCCTATGGAGTAGTTTATTGTAGTGTATATGCCATAAGCCCATTCGGAGTACATTTTAGCGTTCGAGTAGTCTGACTTTTGCATGTAATCGTAAGCTAGGTCGTAGTAGTGTTTAGCCTCCTCTTTTTTCTTCTCGCCGTCGGTTATGTTCCCAAGCAGGGCGTTTGCGTCTGAAGTCTTGTTTGTTCCAAGTAGCGTGGAGTATATGCTCCTCGCTCTTTCCGCGAAGAGTCTGGCGTTCTCGTAGTCTGCTATGCTGTAGTAGTACTGAGCTTCGGTCATGTTGCTGTCTCCCATCCGCTCCTTGTAAACCCGGTCGCTTATGGAATCAATCAGGGAATCAGACTTTGACACGCCCACGTAGTTCTCAATCTTCTGGAACAAATCACGAGCCTTTTGCGCGTAGCTTAAAGCGCTGTCGAAGTCTTGTTTGATGAAGAACTCCTGTGCTTGAGCGTAGTATTGTTCCGCCTGCGAGAGCATGACTGCGCTGCCGCATTCTTTTAGTATTTTGGTCAGCAGGTCGTCGCATTCGTACATTCGTCGCTTGTATAATTCTTTTTCTGAGTCGACGGTTGCCTCCCAGTAGAGGCCCTCGTACAGTGCTCGGGCGTTTCTAATGTTTTCGGTGGCGTTGGCGCAGTCCATAATCACGAAGTAGTCTTCAGCCTCCTTGAAGAATTGGGCGGCCATACGCTTTCGCTTGTCTTTTTCCTGGTCTATTGATTGGTGTAGTATGCTTAGGAGGTCTTGTGCCTTGGAGACGCCTTGGTAGAAGTTTATTGACTGGTATAGTGCTTTGGATTTTTCCGCGTAAACCAGTGAGCCGCTTATGTTCCCGTCTCCGTACAGTGACATGGCGGTTGAGTACGCGACGTTTGCGTTTTGTTTTATGTTTTCAACCTCGTCGTTGATGCTTTGGAGCAGGAGGTTTGTCTTGGATATCCCATACTGGTCGGATATGGCGTTGTATATGGACGATGCGTTTTGAGCGTACGCGAGCGCATTAGGGTAGTCTTTGTTTATGAAGTAGGTTCTCGCTATGTTGTAGTATGTTTCGGCTTCCTGCCTCTGTCGGCCGTATATTTTTTGGATTTCACTGTCGGCCTGCTCGATGAGGTCGTTCGCCATTGTGATGCCGTCGTCGTTGTTGTTTTGCGTGTAGATTGTTTTGGCTAGCTGCGCGAAGTATTTCGTCATCTCGTACTCGTGTAATGTTGGGTTTTCAGTGAGCAGGTAGTCGCTTGCTATGCTGTTGTAGTATCCTGCAAGATTGTTGTCGGTTGTGGAGCTTTTTATGCCGTTTATCAGTGAATCGCACTGTGAGACGCCGCCTGTTAATCCTAGATTGGAGTAGATTATTCTGGCAAGATGAACGTTTCTCAGGGCGCTCTTGTAGTCTTGGTTTTCGAAGTAAGTCTGTGCTTTAACGTAGTAGCCGTCCGCTTCGGCTGCTGTTTCAGCATGAACCACGCTTGAAAGAAGCAGCATGGATAATGCTACACAAAAGATACTTCGTGATTCACTCCTGAACCTTGTTTTTCCAGTCATCTTCTTGTTTGCCTTCGCCCACGCCGATGTTGCCGAGGTCTGAGAGGTCTTCTTCTATTGTTTTCTCAAGCTCCTTCTCGTAATCAGCCATCTCCTGGTCAGCGGAAGAAGCAGTAGCCCTCTTCTGTTTAATAATTAGCGCAATTATTATAATTACTGCGGCGACTAAGAGTGCGGCAAGGATTAGCAGCGTATTCTTCGAGCCCTGCTGGGTCGTCGGCGTCACGGTAGTGGTATAAGCTACAGTAGTTGTTTTCCCGAGTTCCTCGATGCCTTTGTTTATTCTGAGGAGAAGCAATTCAGTCTTAAGTTCGCTCTGCGTGTCGCCAAGTTGCTTGTATAAGTCGTACGCTTTTTCGCCGAACTCTTTAGCCTGCTGCAGGTTCTGGGTTATGAAGTACTCCTGCGATTTGTCGTAAAACGAGTCCGCCTGCTCCCGCATAACAGTAGCGTTGCGCTCTGAGATACTCTTGAGGAGGATTTCAGACTTCGAAACACCAACGCTGTTGCCCATTTTAAGGTAAATCTCTTTAGCCCACATTAGGTATCTGCCCGCACCCTCATAGTCTCTGCTCAGATACAGTTGCTGTGCCTTGAAGTAGTAGTCCTCAGCCCTCTGAAGCTCTGTGTACGTCCGGTTTATCTCGAATATGTAGAGGTTCCTGTGGAAAGAGCTCGCCAATATCTCCTTGAACGCGTCTCCCTCCAAGTCTGAGACGATGATATCGTTTATGGGCTCATCAATGTCGTAGCGCCAACGGAATTCGCCGTCGTCTTTGTTCAGAACGTATATTGTCCCGCTTATTGTTCCGAAGACTATTTCATCCCTGCTGTCGTCGTTCAGGTCTCCAACATTTATCCCAAATATTTCGCCGTTCGCAGGGTAACTCCACATCAGCTGGCCATTGTTGTCTATTGCGTAAAGGGTTTTGCCGGCTCCGACGAGAATCTCGCTGTATTCGTCGTAGTCCATGTTAGTGACCAGCATTGTGTTTATCGGATAACCCACGACATAAGTCCAACCCCTGAGGAACTCGTACCTGTCGATAGACCTGTTGAAGTCTGATGTCAGCATGTATATGGACGTGGACTTCATTGTGGTCAACAGTATCTGGCTGTTGGGCGAACCAGTAATGTTGGCGACATATATGGACTCGACCTCATCCCGCTCCTGACCGCTCATGGAAGAGACATTGTACTGTATTTCAAGGCTTCCGTCGGGATTGAACGCATACAAGCTGTCGGCGCCCACAAGCACTTCCTCGTTGCTGTCGCCGAAAACGTCCACCGCATATAACGCGTTTATGTCCTTGTTTATGAGGTAATCCCACTTGTTGTATCCGAAACTGTCGAAAACACGAAGCTTGGTTTCCGAGGCCCCTAAGATTTCATCGTATCTGTCGCCGTCCAAGTCGGTTATGAACAGCTTCTGCATTATCACGGTCGAGGAATAAGTCCTTATCACCTTACCGTCGCTGCCTATGATGTAGATTGTGCCGCGCTCTATCTTGTTTATATTCTGGCCTGAGCCAACTACGATTTCTACCTGCTGGTCTCGGTCAATGTCTTTGGCGAATGCGGAGCGTAGTTCGTTGTCAAGCCCCTTAGACCAAAGCTCGCTGCCGTTTCGC
>CAZKCF010000048.1:0-5656 GCA_964551365.1 uncultured archaeon | reverse complement strand
GCGACGTTAAGGAAGTCCTCAAGAAAACTGTTGACGCTGCGACCAGACGCTCCAAAGAACTTGCTCAATAACTAGGTGTTGTAGATTAACGCCGTTTCATCGCACTCCGGATACTTGTTGCAGTTTATGCACTCTCCCCATATTTTCATCGGAAGCCTGTTTTTAGGAGTCTTCTTGAAACCGTTTTTTGTGAAAAAAACCGGCGCCACCGTCAGCGTGAAAACACGTGGCACGCCAAGTGCCTTAGCTTCGTTGAGGCACGCTTTAAGCAGTTTAGATCCTATGCCTTGTTTGACGTAATTTGGGTCGACTGCAAGAGACTTTATTTCAGCCAAATCCCGCCACGTGACGTAAAGCGCACAGCATCCGATAATCTTCCCGCCTCTAACGTATACTGTGAAGTCTCTTATGTGCTCGTAGATGTAGCTTAGGGAGCGGGCTAACATCTGGTCTCTGCTGGCGTAGTATTCTATAAGCTTTCGGATATGTGATGCATCAGATGGCCGAGCCTTGCGTATAGTGTCCTTCACCATTCACAAACCACCTTTATCTGCCGGAGAGTTAATGTTCAGCAAGAGTGAAAGCGACAACACGAGTATGCCCGGCAAAAACGGGGTACAACATATCCTCCCGTTCGCCTCTTTTTCAGACGACGCGGGCTCACTTCCGACGTCAGAGTCCACAGCAGACGCTAACATGCTTGCCTCAGCATTTTGTGTTGTAGTCTCCAAGCCGCCTGAAGAGGGCGCTAACGTTGTCGCCGCCTCTCCTGGAGAATAATCTTTGTTAAGTTCGAACACCCGCAGGTCACCGTGGTATATGTTGCCGCGAATCGTGGTCTCATCGTAGCCGAAGCCAACTGCAACCTCCGGGTCTCCGTCGCCGTCCAAGTCGCCTGCCGCCATCGCACCGGGCTTAGCGTCCTTAACCTTGTACAGGCGCTGTCCTTTGAGGTTGTCGTAGACTTCTATGTCGAAGTCGCCCTTGTAGTCTTGACCGCGAATCTCTTCCTTATAGTTCCACACGCCAAGAGATTTTCCATTAGAATCCAACACGTGCACGTAGCGCCTTGCGCCCACGATTATTTCGGTGTTTCCGTCGTCGTTCACGTCTGCAGAGTACGTGCTGTATATGGTGGTGTTTATTTTAGTTTTCCACAGGACTGAGCCGTCTTTTTTAATGGCGTATGCGTAGGGTGTTGCCCCGACAATAAGCTCTGGGTAACCGTCTTTGTCCACATCAGCAGAGTGTATGCTGGAGACGAGCACTTTAGATTTGCTGTCGTCTAACGTGTCGTAAGACCACTCGACCTTGCCGTCTGACGACAAGACGACTAAACCGCTGTTTGAGCCCACAACAATCTCTTCTTTTCCGTCCTTGTTCAAGTCGACGACGCCCACAGTATTCTTAGAAGACAGGTCTACTCCGCCGTCAACAACATAGTCCCAGTTCTTCGCGCCCTTGCTGTCCAACACATACAGTTTCGCGTAACGATACTTCTTTGACAGCGCCACAACCTCTTGTTTTCCGTCGGCGTCTAAGTCTTTAGCGTGAACATAGTACACTGGGTAGTCTGTGAGGTACTCCCAGTAAAGTGTCCTGCCTTTGATTGCGTACACTTTCTGGCTTTTGGAGCCTAAGAGTATTTCCTTGCGGCCGTCTCCATCCAAGTCGCCGGCGTGCACTGCGTATGCTGCTCCGCCCACCGATTTTGTGTCCAAGTCAACGATGCCCTTGTTGTTGACCACAAAGAGGTAGGCCTTCTCGGAGTTGTATACTGCCACCAGAAGCTCGTCTTTTCCATCGCCGTTCACGTCCGCCAGAGCCATGTCTCCGACAACACCCTCCGTGTTCACCATCCAGTTGGACTTCCAGTCAACGCAGTCCCCGTACGGGAAATTATACACTATGCCGTCTTCAGCGCCGGCTATCAGCTCCTGCTTTCCGTCGCCGTCGAAGTCTGTGACTTGAACTGCAGCGAATCCTACGGGAGAATCGCCTCTGAGAGTGTACTCGCACTCGGAAGTGAAGTACTCTGACAGTGCTGTTGCAGCCGGAGAAAGAAGCACGAGCAGGCCAACCACAAGCAAGATTTGTTTCATGTTTAAGTTATAAGTGTTTTAAAATAAAACTCTCGCGAATACGACGTCAAGACGCTCGAAAAACAGTTTTTTGGAGGCCACTATACTATGGCTGAAGCCGCAGTCGTCAAGTTTTTTTTCTACGCTTTTAAGGTCCATGAGCGATGAGCTTATGAACTCCAAGCCGCCGCCGGCTTTAAGGTGATTCTTCGACTGCTCGATGAAAGTGTTTAGTGTTTCAACGCCGCCTCGCCCTCCAGACCAACTATTGCTCAGCAATCCCTTGTCACTGACTGGGAGATACGGGGGATTGAATGCTATCAAATCAAACTTGCCTCGGACGTTCTCGAACAAGTCGCTGGGTAAAAATTCGGCGTTGGTGATTTTGTTCAAGATAGCATTGTGTTTAGCGAGCTCAACAGCCTTAACGTCAACGTCAACGCCCACAACACGCCCGGCTTTCCCCGCAGCAGACAAGGCCACTATTCCGGTGCCTGTGCCAACATCAAGGAAGCTTCCGCCCTCAACCAGACGCACATTGTCGGCCAGAAGAAACGAGTCTTCAGCAGGCTCATAAACGTCACCGCTAGTCTCAATCCTGAGGTTCCTGAAATAAACGACCATAGTCCGCGCGTATGAGCGTATTTCCACCGCAGGCTTAAATACCTTGCCGGTCATAGATAGTTGAAACAAAAAAAACTAGCCAAACGGGTGGAGTGAATGAGGAAGACAAACCACAAAGTCTCATTAAGCGGCTCATACGCCAGCGGCAGCACGGAAAACTTATTCAAGAAGCTGACACACGACGGCATCCTCCAGCTGTCGCTCATAGGCAGGGAAATAACCCTGCAAGTAAGAAGCGACGACCTTGAGGAAATAAAAGAAATCCTGGATAAAGCAGGCGTAGACAACCTCAGCATACTAGACTGGAGCAAATGCGGAACAACACTATCGGGCTCCGGCGCAGGCTCAGACGACAGCGAAACAATAAAAGTCTCCCTAATACCCTCAGCGCTTGACGAAGGCGTCCGGTGTCTTGCCATCTTGTCTGAATTCAAGTTTGGAGACAGAACAATGAGGAAGATGGAAAACACCATGAAAAGCATCCTAACCGACGCGGGAGTCACCGACGCACTGTACACGATACGCATACTTAAAGAGGCGTCTGAGCAGGATTACGTCAAGTGCATTAAGATAGCGGCTGTGAACGCCCTCTTTGAGGCAGGAGGCGTGGTGAACATAGAATAAGTTCCTGTAGGATGGACTCCCAGCTTTTTCCTTTCAAGACAGTCCGAGAAGGCCAACAGGAGTTTATGTCAGACGCCTACAGCACGCTGAAAAAAGGAGGCAACCTCCTGGCGCACGCTCCAACCGGCATAGGAAAAACCGCCGCAGCACTCACTCCAGCACTAGAGTGCGCCCTCAGGGAGGGTAGGACTGTTTTTTTTCTGACGCCGAAGCACACGCAGCATACGATAGTTGTCGAGACTGCAAGGAGCATCGTCAGAAAACACGGCGTTAAAGTCGTGTTGGTTGACATAGTCGGCAAGCAGTGGACTTGCCTGCATAGCGTCCGGCAGCTTGAATCAAGAGAGTTCAATGAATTCTGCAAGGCCAAAAAGAGGGAGGAATCCTGCGTGTACTACAACAACGTCAGACGCCAGAAGTTGTCCAAGAGAGCGTCGGCTGTTGTGAGTGAAATGAAAAAAGAGCCGTTGCACAATGAGCGGGTGATGGAATTATGCTCTGAACACGAGCTTTGCCCCTATGAAGTCTGCATAGAAGCCGGGAAAGACGCGAACATAATAATATGCGACTACTTCCACCTGTTTTCCCCGCCAATACGAAAAGCCTTCCTGTCCAAACTAAGGAAGACAATAGAGGGCTCGATAATAATCGTCGACGAAGCACACAACCTGCCGGAGCGGGTTAGGACGCTCTTGAGCGTCAATTTGTCGGGTTACGCGCTCGGGAAAGCGGCTGGCGAAGCCAAAAACATGGGTTTCCTGAACCTTGCGGAAGACTTCAACGACGTCGGCCGCATATTAGGCGAACTGGGTGTTGGCTTGCGCCGGGGGGATGAACGTTTTGTTGAATGCAATGAGTTTACAACGATGGTGGAGGCTAACACGAGCCTGCGTTACGACGAGCTTGTGTCGGCTGCTGAAGAGCTTGGAGACGAAGTCTTGAGCATACCTAACAGGTACAGGTCTTACGCCAAGTCCGTCGCAAACTTCCTCAAAAATTGGCCTGAAGGCGGCTTGGGTTACGCTAGGATACTGCGGAAGGAGAAATACATGAAGCTATCGTACATGTGCCTTGACCCGTCAATATCATGCAGGGAAGTCTTCGACAAAGCGTTTTCAACGATACTTATGAGCGGCACGCTGGTGCCGTTGAAGATGTACTCTAGCGTCCTTGGACTTGAGACAGCCCGGACTGAAATGCGAGAGTATCCGTCGCCGTTCCCGAATGAGAACAGGCTGACCCTTGTTGTGCCGCAGGTGACGACGAAATACAGCAGTAGGTCAGACCACATGTACCGAAGATATGCTGAACTCATAAGGAGGATAGTTGAGAAGACTCCTGGGAACGCGGCAGTCTTTTACCCTGCATACCAGCTTATGGAATCAGTCCTCAACGAGATGAGAAAAATGAGTTTAGGGAAGAAGATGTTAACCGAAAAACAAGACATGAGCAAAAGCCAGAAAAGACAGCTCCACAAAAGACTTCTTGAGGAAAAAACCGCGGTCTTGATGGGAGTGCAAGCCGGCTCACTATCAGAAGGCGTGGACTACCCGGACAACACGCTCGACACAGTCATAATAGTAGGGCTGCCGCTGGAAAAACCAGACTTGGAGACAAACGCCCTGATAGAATACTACGACTTCAAGTTCGACCGAGGATGGGACTACGGCTACATTTACCCCGCAATGAACAGGGCACTGCAAGCAGCCGGACGATGCATAAGAAGCGAGACAGACAAAGGCGCAATAGTCTTCATGGACGAGCGTTTTATGTGGAGGAACTACTCGAAGTGTTTTCCAGCAGACTTGAAGTTGGTTGTAACGGAAAAGCCTGAAGAATACCTCGGCAGGTTCTTCCTGAAGAATTAAGTCCTAGTCGCCCTGTCCCTCCTGGAGGGCAGTTTTATCACAGGCTCTCCCTTCGGCGCCCCAAAGTAACCGAATCCAGAGTATTTGTCCCGGACATCCTTCACAGTCTGTATGTTAACCGACGTCGTGTTCACGTCAGGAACCGACACTATAATCATGTCATCAGCCTTAGGAATCCCACCCTCCTCCGCAAAGTTTCGGACAAGCTGCCGCTGCTGGGCTTCCGTCGTCACGAACGTGCTGCCAATAAGGTTTGAAAGGTATGCTGCAGAACACTTCAGGCCACGCGCCTCCAAAACCCGGCCTATTGTTTCGCCGCCGGCTTTGGAAGTTAAATCAAGCGGCAGACCAAGTATTTTGTCCTCGCCAATCATCTGCTTCACTTTCCGGAAGTTTTCCTCGCTTTGAAGCCAACTGCCCCGGCCATCAGAGTCAACGCCGAGCAAAGGCGCCATCATC
>CAZKCF010000047.1:0-5674 GCA_964551365.1 uncultured archaeon | reverse complement strand
GTCTTTTATTTCAGCTTCCACTTGGTGGCTGATTCTGTGGCTTTCTTCCAGCGAGAGTTTCGGATCTAATGTTATGTGCAAGTCCGCATAAATTTCGTTCTCACATCCTCGCGTTCGGATTTTATGGCAGTCTTCCACGCCCGGCACGGCTTTGACAATCTTTCGGATGCTCGCTGAGTCTACGACGCACGTGTCCACTAGGACGACCGAACCCTCTTTTATTATGCTGTAGCCCGTGCGCCCAATCAATAGCACTAGGAGGAGCGCCACTATTGAGTCGAAAAGCGGGTGGCCCATGTTGACTGCGATGAATCCTGCTAGCACCGACAGGGACGCGTATATGTCGCTTTTCGTGTGCATTGAGTCTGCCACAAGTATGCTGCTGTGTAAAACCTCTCCCTTCTTGTGCTCGTAGCGTGAGACAAACCAGTTTACGATTAACGTGATTATCATTACCGCAAAAGTTACGCTGGTTATCTCCGGTTTGACGAAATTGTTTATGCGGTCTATGGCGCTCATTAGGATTTCCAGGGACGTTAGCAGGAGCATTAGGGCGATTATTAGTGTCGCGAAAATTTCGTATTTCCTGTGGCCGTACGGGTGCTCTGAGTCAGGGGGTTTTTCTGCGACTTTTATCGCAAACAACCCCACTATGTTTGAGCTTGAGTCAAAGAGGGAGTGCACTGCGTCGGCTATCATGCTCAACGAGTTGGAGAGTATGCCGAACACTGCCTTAGATATCGTTACAAAAAGATTCAAAACCAGGACTATTATGAGCGTCCTCCGGACTTCGCGGTAGTTTTGATCCATTATGTCAGCAATTCACAGCCGTCTGACGTTACTACAACCGTGTGCTCGAACTGGCTTACGATGCCGCGCTCCTTCTCGTGTAACGTGGGGTAGGCTTTAATGGCCTCTCGTAAGACCAGCTCTTTTAACGCGAGGTTCAGCTTTAATGGATTAATTTTCTGGCAGTACCACCTCTGGGCGAACGGCAGCTCCCGGCGCCCTGCAATCTCGGTTAACAGTATTCTTGCTTCTCGAAGGCGGGTGGGTTTTGGCGTTATCAGCGAGAAGATTTCAGCCTGCTTGGATTCGACTACTCGGCCGCAGCCGTTTGTGGCGAACGGCTCGATTGCAAGCACCATGTCTTCCTCAAGAGGCCAGTCGAATGGAACCTTTATGTTCGGCACAGAGAAGCCAGCATGCAAGTTGTATTGCTGGACTTCATGCCCAGTCAGATTTTCAACCGGCTTGAATCCGGCCTTGTTCAGGGTAGACTGGACGATTTCGCCGACCGCGCTCACCGACACGCCTTTTTTTATCAACGATATTGCGTTTTCAAGCGCTTTTTCGTTTGCTTCAAGAAGCGTCGAGTATTCTCCGGACAAGTCTACGGTGTATGCAGTGTCGGCTATGAAGCCGTTTATGTGAACGCCCAAGTCAACGGACACAACATCTTTTTCACCCAACACAGTCTCGTCGTTGTATTTTGGAGTATAATGGGCTGTGACGTCGTTTATGCATATGTTTGTCGGGAACGCCAGCTCGCCGCCTTCCTTTTTTATCATGGACTCTATCTTCTCAGCCAAGTCGAGTATCTTCACCCCGGGCGTCACCATAGGCCTGCTGCAGTCGCGCACCGTGCGCGCTATTTCGCCGGCTTTCCGGTATGACGTCAGCTTGTCGTCTTCCATTTTAATCAACATAGGTAAATAACTAAATAAAATGTTTGTTGTTTTGGAGGGTATAGACGGTTGCGGTAAGTCAACTCAGGCTAAGTTATTGGGTGATTGGCTTAAAAAGGAGGGTCACGAGGTTTTCATGACCGCCGAGCCGTCTAAAAACAGGATTGGCAGGTTCCTTAGGGACGTGTTGTCGGGCGCTGAAAAACTGGACCCGAAGACTGTCGCGCTTTTGTTTACTGCAGACCGTTATGAGCATCTTGCCAACGAGATACAGCCTGCTTTGGACGAACACAAGATTGTTGTGTGCGAGAGGTATTATCACTCGACCATAGCGTACCAGAGCGCACAGGGTGTTAGCAGGAAGTGGCTTTTAGAGTTGAACAGTTTTGTTGTGGAGCCTGATGTTACCGTTTTGCTGGACGTTAAGCCATCTGTGGGTGTCAGTAGGACTAAGACGAAGGAGATTTTCGAGAACGAGGAGTTTCTTGACAGGGTGCGGGACAATTACTTGAAGATGGATGACGGCTTCGTGAAGTTGAACGGCGAACGTCCTGCTGAAGAAGTTTTCAGGGAGATACAGGATAGGATAACCAAGGCATGGTTGTAGTCACCTGTTGCCGGGGTCAATCCACGTGTCTGCCGCATCCAACATAATGTGCGCGGCAAGCGATACGAATGTTGGGGTGAACAGTGTGTTAACGTATACGTAAGACAACCAGCACGCTGATGCAGACAATATTATGTGGGACGCTAGCCTATAGTACCCCAGCCCACGGAAATGTATTTTGTTCCTAAACTCCCTCAAACAAAGTATTGTCTTAACTGGATGAGTTAGTACCTCAAAAACAGTTTTCCTGCGCTCCTTCCAGAGTAAGGCTATAAGCAGGTGGTCTAAGTCGATTAAGGCTGATAATGCTGCGACCGCCAGCCAAAAGAAAAACGTTTCTTGCGTAACGTGCATAAGGTAAGCGGCCAAGGAGACGGCTATCATCGAGGAGAAGACATGATTGTGGGGGTACATTTCAATCAGACGATATTAAGTTGCCGTCAACGTTAAGTTTGAGACCGAACAACCGCACAACTTCAACGTTGGTTTTAGCGTGAGACGTTAATATGGGCGCCCTCACGTCGCCGCCGGAAAACGCAACATAGGGGATTATCTGGTCTGCCATAAAAGAGTCCGCCGGAGCATTGTAAGACAACTCCTCAATCAAACGTAATGCAGCCTCCTCGCCAACTTTCTCAGCCCTCTTGCCCCGCTCTCCAAGCGAACTTGACCCCAACGCAACATTCCCGCAGTCAGCCCACAACGTGATTCCAGAGCCAACGGAAAACGCATCACAGTATTCTGACGTTAACCGGACGTCAGCGTTCACGCCAATACTGGAAAACCCTTCAAACAATGCTTTACGGGCGCCTGACGACTGTCGCTCGGAAACCCTGCCGTCGCTTAATGTCACGTGCGCGTGCGATAAGCCTCCGACAGATTTTAATTTGCCTCTTTCGGTTAACCTTATTCTTTTCGGACTGGATTTTCCTGCACAGAATTCCATGATGCCTCCGCCGTGTGGGTAATACCCTCTTTTGAGCAAACGCGCCTTGAAGTTGAAGCCGAATTTGTTCAACAGGGGTGATGTGACGTTCATCAGGTATTCTGCCGTCGGACTCCATTTAACGTCCGTGCCACCGCGTATCCGGAAAAAAACATTTTCGGCCTTAGCGCACGCCAGCATGAGCGTCTGCAAAACCAACGTTATGGAACCTGCAGTGCCAACGTCCAACGCATATTCCCCGCCACACACCTTATTTGGTTTGAAAAAAACCTCGGTCGAACCAACGCTAACGCCCTCTGTCTCCGCACCGCAGACCATTTCAGCTGCTTTTATTCCCGCAATATGCTGCGGACGCAAACCCGGCTCGACTCTGCCCGCACGAATGTGGTGTACTCTCACAGGCGTCTGCAGGAGAACACTCAACGCGATGCTCGTTCGAAGAACCTGACCGCCGCCTTCGCCCATAGAGCCGTCTACAGAAACCGCATCAGACATAATCTTTAAGGGAGAAGTCCTTCATCTTAGGAATGTTCTCGCGGGTAGTGTACACGCCCACAGTAAGCTTCTCGTTCTCAGACTGCTCCAGCGCCTTAGCCAACGCAGAAACCTCGTCAAAAGACTTTAAAACCCCGTCAGCGTGCGCCGAAACTTTGAACTCAGACAGCCGTTTTTCAGGAACATCAACGAGCACGTACCCCTCTGTCACACCCAATTTGGAGGATATTTCACCTTCGATTTCGCGCTGTCTCTCGCCCAAATTCTTGAGAGACGCCTCAGAAAACGCGCCTATTTTTTCGCTGAAAACCCTCTTGAACAACCGTCGCTCGTCAATGCGCTTCATCACGTCCTGCGTGTATCCGCCGGCGTTTCTCATGGCGTGCATTAAGTCAATGTCGTCCATCCGGCACAAGTCGCCGTAAGTCAGCTTGCCTTCAGCCCACATACTGTCGAATGCGCACCGGAACATTGCTTCAACTATTCTTTTGGTGTGGTGCCTGTAGACGGTCTGGTACATTAGGTTTCTGCTTATGAGCAGTGATTCGACTGCTTCAATGCCTCCTTCGTCGACCACAAGCTTCCCGCCGACTGTTTTAAGGCTGTCAACAAGCCGCTCAACGTCTATGACGCCGTAGGCTACCCCAGCATAGTACGCGTCCCGGATGAGGTAGTCCATCTTGTCGACATCTATTTCAGACGAAATTATCTTGCTGAGTTCGCTCTTCCCCAAAATCAGGTTTGAAACGCGCTTGGGGCTTACTCCATTCTCAGTCAGTATGTCCGAGATGCAAGAGTCGTTGATGATTTTAGACGCGTTCTCCTCGTGAGAGTGGCCTGATGTTGCCGCCAAATTGTCCAGCGTGTGCGAGAACGGGAGATGGCCCACATCATGCAGAAGCCCTGCCACGCGCAGGAGGCTGTCTTCATCCTCTTTAAAGCCAAGGTACTCTGAAATTAATCCGGCAAGGTGTAGTACTCCGAGAGAGTGCTCGAACCTTGTTGAATTCATCGCAGGATAGACGAGATAACAAAGACCGTTCTGTTTTATGTGCCTGAGGCGCTGGAATGCGGGCGTGTCTATGATGGAGACCTCGTATTCCTTGAGTTTGATGTTGCCGTGTATTGGGTCGCGGATGACCTTCGAGGCCATGGTTAGGTATATGTTTATTTAACTTAAAGAAAAATTATAGTACATGGGCAGCGGCGACAGCAAACGGTATCTGATAGTAGTGGCTATAGTACTATTCGGCCTGCTTTTTCTCTGGTACAGCAAACCGAGCGACGCTGAAAAAGTCAGGGACCGCATGGTCTCCGCAATAGACGGAGTCAGCGCATACAAGTACAGCAGCGAGGTCTTAATTGTGACTGAGGGAAACATTGATGGGACTCCTGTTGTGGTCGTCGAGTCCATGAACGGCACGGGCAAAACTGACATAAAATCAAGGAGGATGTGGATGGGTATTGAAGTAAACACCTCAACGCCCTTCGAGTCCAAAAAACAGCTGATGGACTTGTACCTCATCGGCGACACCGTTTACATCGACTCCAACAACAGCAGAAACCAGCAGACGATTGAAGACAGCGACTACGTTTGGGACACTAGAAGCCAAATAAAACAACAGGCAAACATACTTGGAAAGTCTACAGTAGGCTTAAAGTACGACGAGAGCGTTGACGGCGTAGACTGTTATGTATTGTATGTGAAGCCTGACATGAGGAGACTAATCCAGTTCATAACAGAACAGTCCGGCACCGTCAGCCAGAGCGAGCTGACGTCAGAGGAAGTCGACGAGATGATTAAAGCAGTTGAGGACGTGAGCATAGTATCGTGGGTCGGCAAAAACGATTACCTGCCCAGAAAATTCAACATAAGAATCAAGGTGAACGCGGGAAACATCACACGCACCACAGACATCACCCTGAAGATGTGGGACT
>CAZKCF010000046.1:2133-5765 GCA_964551365.1 uncultured archaeon | reverse complement strand
CCCGAGAAGTTGACGTAGTCACAACCGGCACGTTCGGGGCAATGTGTTCTTCAGGAGTCTTCATGAACTTCGGCCACAGCGAGCCTCCGATAAAAATGCAGAAGGTGTGGCTCAACAACGTTGAAGCATACACGGGACTCGCTGCCGTAGACGCATACATAGGCGCCACTGAATTAAGTTTGGACCGGGGGATGGAGTATGGCGGCGGGCATGTCATAGAAGACTTGGTTGACGGCAAGCCCATAAACGTGAAGGCGACGGCCTATGGGACGGACTGTTACCCGAGAAAGCACGTAGAGACGACGATAACGATAGACGACTTGAATCAAGCGTTCATGTTCAATCCGAGAAACAATTACCAGAGGTACAACGCGGCGACAAACTCGTCAGACCACGTGATACACACGTACATGGGCACTCTGCTGCCTGACAAAAAGAACGTGAACTACTCCGGCACCGGAGCAGTAAGCCCGCTGAACAACGACCCCCAGTATAGGACAATAGGATTTGGGACGCGAATATTTTTGGGCGGCACGCAAGGCTACATTGTGGGTGAGGGAACGCAACATTCGCCGAAAAAAGCCTTCGGCAACATCGCAGTCAAAGGCGACCTCAAGAGAATGAGCACGCGATACCTCAGGGGCGCCACAATCCCAATGTATGGGACTTCGCTTTACGTCGGCATCGGCGTTCCGATACCGATACTTGACGCCGGGATGGCGAAGCTTACGGCAGTAAGGCACAGCGACATAAAAACAAACATTCTGGATTATAGTGTGCCGAGTAGGGACCGGCCGCTTGTCAAGGAAGTAAGCTATGAGGAACTTATTTCAGGAGAAGTGGCGCTTGACGGAAAAACAGTCAAAACAAGCTGCCTCTCAAGCTTTAAAATCGCATATGAGATTATGGACGCGCTCGCTGACTGGATGGAGCATAAGGAGTTTTACTTGACTGAAGCGTTGGAGCTGCTGCCAAAGGACACAGTCTTCAAGCCGATGAAGGAGAGCCGGAAGACACAGCTTGTCGGCGAAGTGATGACTAAAAAAGTTGTAACAGCCCATGAAAGCCAGTCCACAAACGACGTGTCAAACATGATGGTGAGGGGCGGAATAGACCAGATTCCGATTGTGGACAAGGAGGGGAAACTTGTTGGAATAGTTACTTCATGGGACATAACCAAAGCTGCTGCGGAAAACACGAAAAAACTCAGGGACATAATGACGAGGAAGGTGATAACATCCCGCAGCAACGAGCCATTGGACGCGGTCGCCAGACGCCTTGAGAAAAACAAGATAGGCTCCACGCCAGTAGTAGACGACCAAAACAAGGTAGTCGGCATAATAACGATGTCGGACATAATAAGAGCCGGAGTAAGGTGAAGAAATGGAAAAATACATACTAAAGTACCCGCCAAACGCCGTGCAGGAGCCGATGCTCTCTGAAGTCATACTGTCAACGGGAACGCCAATAAACATACTATGGGCCAGCGTCGGCTACGAAAAAGGCACGATAGTAATCTCAGTCGTCGGGGATAAAAAACAGGAAACAAAAGTCCTGAACTTGCTGAAAAAACGCGGCATAACAGTGGAAAAACTGGAGAGCACCGTCGTCAAAAACAAAGACAAATGCATCGACTGCGGCGCCTGCACCAGCCTATGCCCCGTCGAAGCCTTATTCATGAGCGAGCTTACGCTCACAGTCGACCAAGAAAAGTGCGTCTGCTGCAACGCGTGCGTTGAAGCATGCCCCACGAGGGCGCTCTCAATCCATAATTTAGATGAAATTTAGGCTGGACTACAAGGAAAGTCACCTGAACATAATCGCGGACAAACTGGAAGAGAAAAAATGCGCTGATTTTCTCAAGTCCGCGTATGACATCATCGACGTTTACATTAAAAAGAACCCTTTTTTTGGAGTATCATACGAGCCGGTTGAGGTTGAATCAGACGCTCCTGAAATCGTCAAGTCAATGTCCACGGCGTCGAAAAAATGCGGTGTGGGGCCGATGGCGTCTGTGGCTGGAGCAATAGCCCAGTCTGTCGGAAAATTTCTCTTAGAGCAGGGTGCATGCGATGTTGTGGTGGAAAACGGCGGCGACATATTTTTGTCGCTGAACGAAGAAAAAATTGTTGGCATACATGCCGGGCCTTCACGTCTGTCAGACAAAATAGGGTTTAAAATCAGGCCGAATGAGACGCCGCTTTCAGTTTGCACGAGCTCCGCGTCAGTTGGGCCTTCAGTGAGCTTAGGCGAATCAGACGCAACAGTCGCCATCGCAGAAGACTGCTTTCTCGCTGACGCCGCAGCAACCGCAATAGGCAACGAAGTGAAATGCAGCCGAGGAGCAAACCGCGGCTTGATGAAGGCTAAAAGAATCAGCGGCCTGAAAGGCGCGCTGATTATTGTCGGCGACAGGATGGCTGCGTGGGGCACCATGCCTGAAATCGTTGAAATCTAGGTTAACTGCTAAAGGCCTGCCGTAGTCTTCTCAACAAACGCTTTTATTTCCTTCTCCAGTTTCTCAGGCAAGCCCATCAAGTCAACGTCAAGGAAGCCTCTGACGATGACAGACGTCGCCTCACCCCTCGTCAGGCCCCGGGCCATAAGATAATTTATTTCCTTGTCGGCTATCTTGCCCACCGCAGCCTCATGAGACAAATCAACGTCCTTGCGGCTTGCCACAAGCTCTGGAATAGCCTGTATGACTGCGCCGTCGTTCAGCAAAAGACCGCGGCACTCCAGATGCGCCTTGACGGGAGAGTTTTCGCCGACCAACATTCCTCTCGCAATGACCTTGGCGTTGTCTTTCACAACAGTCCTTGATATTATCTCGCCTCTGCTGTTTTCCCCTGACAAAACTATTTTGGAGCCGACGTCAACAAGAGAGTTGCCGCTGCTGTAAATCAGGCTATTGAAGCTGGCCTTTGAGTTCCTGCCGCTGCAGAACGCGGCAGGATACATTTGGAGGTCTCGGACGGGCCTGAGGCTAACGTAGTTCGACACGAACACGCCGTTATCTTCCACAAGCGCCGCACTCCTAGGCCGGACTTTGGTTTCCTCAGCCCAATTGTGTATCATCGTGAAATGCAATGTCGCGTTCTTTTTCACGTAAAATTCGGAGACGCCGATGTGTTGTCCGCTCAACACGTCAGGATGCGTCAGGCAGCCGGTTATAAGCCTGGCTTCGGAATTTTCCTCGGCGATTATGATGTTGTGAACCCTCTGCTCCAGATTGTCCTCCGAAATCATAAGACAAGACTGCAGGGGAAACGTTACCTTGGCGCCGGGAAGTATTCGCATGAAGTATCCTCCACTAGGAGTTTGCGCTTTTTTGGTGTACTCGTCTTTTTCCTTGTCCACGAGCTTCCAGCGGTAGTCCTGCAGCCACGAGTATTTTTCAAGGGCCTCGAGCGTGTCCATTATTTCTATCTGGCCCTGGAACTGCTCGTTTATTTTGGATACGACGACAGAGTGGTCGATGTGCATGTAGGAGCCTGCGCGTTCTTTTTCCTTGCTGTCTATTCCGGCTTTCGCAGCAGCCTCGAGTATTTCGTGCGGAAGCTTCGTCAGCTCCGTTACTCTCTCCCACTTGGATTCATGTTTCTTTTTTGACATTGCATGCACCCGCTGTA
>CAZKCF010000046.1:0-2123 GCA_964551365.1 uncultured archaeon | reverse complement strand
CTTGATGTCTTCGAGGACTTTTTTGGGGTTGTTGTAGCAGTATATTCTGCCATCTATGAGCACGCACGCCCTCTCAGCCTTAATGTGCTCAAGTATGTGACCCTGATGGGTTATAATCAACGCTGAAGCGTTGTTTTCCCTGAGATAGTTTTGTATCTCGCCCGCAATCAAACCAAGGCTTTCAACATCAACCCCCGAATCAGGCTCGTCCAGCAGAAGAATCTTCGGCTTCATAAGCAAAAGCTGCAGCACCTCAGCCCGCTTCCTCTCGCCGCCTGAAAAACCAACGTTCACGTCCCGGCCGAGGTAATCAACCATGTCCAACTTCTCCACCAGCTTCCTGGCGCGGTCGCTCAAATCGCCGTCCAACGGCACGCCCTCACAAACCTTAAGAACATCCCTAAGCTTCACTCCAACAACCTCGGGAGGCTGCTGGAACCCGAAACCAAGACCCATGCGCGCCCTCTCATCAACGTCCAAGCCCGTGACGTCAACGCCGTCCAAAAGTATGCGTCCGCCAAGTACCTTGTAGCAGGGTATGCCCAACGTTGACATGAGTAGCGTGGTCTTGCCTGAGCCGTTTGGGCCGAAGAGTATGCTGGATTCGCCTGCGGGAACGTTAATGTTAACGTGCTCTAGGATGCGTTTTCCTTCAACTTCGACAGACAGGTCGCGTATTTCCAGTACGTTCTTCACCATTTCCCCAGTCAGTAATACCTAGGAGGGCGTCATAAAAAAATCAACGCAAAATAATCTTCAATAGGGATATTTATTTTAAAAGCGTAAGTATTAGAGACCACAATTTAATGCAGGATTAACAGGGGATGGTTGTTGTTCCATTTAACTTCGGCGGACTGGGAAAAAAAGACTCTGACTACTCTACCTCGCGTTTCGCAGTAATCCCAATACCATACGAGAAGACTACAACATACGTGAAAGGCACCGCCAGAGGCCCTGACGCAATCATAGACGCCTCACGCAACATGGAACTCTACGATGAAGAACTCGACTCAACCCCTGCGGAAGCGGGCATAACAACCACAAAACCCGTAAAAACAAAAAAACCGCCCGAAACAATGGTCAAGGAAGTCAAACAAACGTGCCTCCGCGTCCTGAAAGACGGCAAATTTCCCGTAGTGCTGGGCGGCGAACACTCAATCTCGGTCGGACTCGCGATGGCACTCAAAGAGTCCTACGGCAAAATATCTGTCCTACAGTTTGACGCGCACGCAGACCTCAGGGAATCTTACGAAGGCTCCAAATACAGCCACGCGTGCGCGATGAAGAGGATTATGGAACACGCCGACACGGTGCAGGCTGGCATAAGAAGCTTCAGCGACGAGGAAGCCGAACTCGCCAAAAAACTAAGGCAAGAGAAAAAACTTTTTTTCGCGCAAGACATGCTGGAGCACGACTGCAGTGAGAGCATAATAGGCGGCCTTGGAGACAACGTGTTCGTGACTTTTGACGTTGACGTACTGGACCCGTCAATCATGCCGTCAACCGGTACGCCGGAACCAGGCGGCCTAGGGTGGTATGACACGCTGAAGGTTATGAAGAAAGTGGCCGAGAAAAGGAATATAGTCGGCTTCGACGTCGTGGAACTTTGCCCCAACCCGGAAAACAAGAGCCCGGACTTCACTGCCGCAAAACTGGCGTACAAGATGATGGGCTACGTAAACCAAACATTTATATTAAAAAAGGTGCAATAAGAGTAGAGTAAACAAACCAAACACGCGAATGAAGAAAAAAGATTTTCTCAGGGAAGAGGTGCGTCACATAGACGTGACAAAATTCGACGCCACACAGATAATAAAAGCATACTCCAAGACGGCATTTCAAGCGAGAAACCTAGCGAACGCAGCTGAAATATACAACAACATGCTCAAAGACAAAGACTGCTCGATAATACTCTGCCTCGCAGGCTCACTATTCAGCGCAGGGCTGAAGAAAGTTGTTTCAGACATGATAAGAAACAACATGGTGGACGCCATAGTCTCCACGGGCGCCATAATAGTGGACCAAGACTTCTTCGAGGCACTGGGCTTCAAACACTACCGCGGCACGCCGCTGATGGACGACGAAGTCCTCAGGAAGAACGCCGTAGATAGGATATACGACAC
>CAZKCF010000045.1:0-5908 GCA_964551365.1 uncultured archaeon | reverse complement strand
GAGAAGACTTCTGCGGCCGCCTTCCCCGGTCTTCCCGTAATATTCGCTGAGGGACTGCGCGACAAGACAAACCGGGTTTCAATGCACGATTCAGTCAGCCTTGCGTTGACGACGCCGGACGAGAAGATGCGGACTGAAACCACTGTGGAAGCATGCAAGAACGGCGTGTCCCTTAGCGTGAACAAGAAGCCTGTTTCAGGCCAACGAGGCCAAGACATGCTCAAGGTTGTCGAAACCATGCGCGAGAAAGCTGGCTTCGGCGGCGGCATGAAAATAATTTCGGAAAATTATGGCATAGTGACCGGGAGCTCAGACTCTGGCGCGGCGGCGCTTGTTTTCGCGTTGAACCGTTTTTTAGGGCTTGGTTTGGGTGTTGACGAGCTTCTTGAAGCCGGCCACTATGGTTCGGAAACAGTTTACCGGAGTCTTGTCGGCGGCTTGAGTGAATACACCATTGAGCCTAAATTGCATGCGGCCCAGCTTGCGTCGCCGGAGGATTTGCGCGACATTATGGTTTACGGCATAATCTTTGGGGGCGGGCGGTATTCGGCGGATGAATTGCACTATAACGTCGTGAAACACCCTTCGTATGATCGGCGGGCTAAAGAGGTTTCGGGGAGGATAAGCGAGCTGAAGTCTTGTCTTGCAGACGGTGACTTCTTGAGTGTCTTGGCTTTAATGGAGTCTGACGCGAGGACGTTCCATCGAATGATTTCTGAAGTCAATTACCCTGTCATCAAGCCTGAAATGTGGGCTGTCTGCGATTTCGTTGAAAACCTGAGGGAACGCGGGTTGCCCGCTTACTGGAATGTCGCCGGCGGAAACCAAGTCTACGTTTTCACGCTAAAAGAACACTCAAATGACGTTGAGTCAGAGTTCTCGGAGGCAGGCTGGAGTCCCACACAATACACAATCGCTCCAGGCGCAAGGGCGATAAATTTATAGGCTTCGGGTGCAATATACTTTGTGAGTCAAAAATGAGCGCCAACCGTGGTTTCGGTAAAGTCATTTTGTTCGGAGAGCATTTCGTCGTATACGGGCTTCCTGCGATAGCTGCGGCATTAAGCGACTACACTGAAGCGAAAGTCGAGTCCGGGAAACAAGGCCTTGAAGTCGTTGACAACCGGAATGCGACTGAAGGATACAAGCAGACAAAGCTTGGCGAAAGAGACCGCGCCCTAGCTTTAATGTTAAAATATCTCGACGTTGATGTCAACAAGACGCCCCTCAAGATAACGCTCTCAGGAAACCTGGTTTGCGCGTCAGGCATCGGAGCGAGTGCCGCTATGGCGACCAGCATCGCGCGTGCGCTTAACGGTTACTTTAACTTGGGTTTGGATGACGAGCGTATAAACGACGTGTCTTATGAAGGTGAGAAGGGTTCTGCTGGAACTCCAAGCGGCATAGACAACACGTGCGCCACATTCGGCGGCCTCCTGACGTTCGAGAAGAACCTTTCGGGCGGACCGAACAAGATAAACCGTATTAAAGTAAACCGGCCTGTTGAAATAGTCTTGGCGAATTCAGGCATAACTCAGGAGACTAAAGTAGTCGTCGGCGACGTGCGAGCGCTCAAAGAAAAAAACCCACAAGAGTTTGAGAAAATATTTTCCGACTATAAGAGAATATTTGATTCGGCACTCGCTGCGTTGGAGAAAAACGACTGGAAGACGCTCGGAAAACTCATGAACGAAAACCACCTGCTCTTACAGAAGATGACTGTGTCATGCGACGTGTTGGACAGGATGCAGAAAACCGCCTTGGATGCTGGAGCATATGGCGCAAAGTTGACTGGGACTGGCAGAGGCGGCCTCCTGATTGCGCTTACTCCCGGCAAAGCCTTGCAGGAGCGGGTTGCCGCTGCTTTTGAGGCTGAAGGCTTTAAGGCGTCGAAAACAAGGATTGGGTGAGCTGGTTTTATTGTATGCGGTTTGTCCTAAACAAAAATTCTGCCATTATAGTGCCGACGTAAATCAACAGTAGTATTAAACCGTCTCTCCTGTGGACGTGGCCTCTGAGCATTGCAATAAGCAGGATGAATGTGACGAGCAGTAGCGCGGGGGCGGTTATTTTCGCCGTGCCCTCGTCGATTGCCACTGGGCTCAAGTACGCTATCATGCCCAGCGTAATCAGCAGGGTGAATATGTTCGAACCGATTGTTTCAGAAACAACTAGCTCCTCAACACCCTTCCGCGCGGCGCCCAAGGCTGCGGCAAGGTTGGGTATGCTCGGGCCTATGGCGCCCAAGGTTATGCCCACAAGCAGGTCTGGGAGGCGCATGAGTGATGCGACATCTAGCATAATCCTCACGAAAATCTCGGAGCCGATGACTAGTGATATAATCCCTAGCAGGAAGTATTTTATGCCGAAGCTGGGTTTGTGGTGTACTGAGTACTCCCCATACATCTCCAGCGCCTCGCTCATTTTCTCGGTCTTCAGTTTTTTCTCGTGGGTGGTGAGTGTTTTCTCCTGCTCGTAGACGTTGATGACGTAGGGTATAAACAATAGCATGAAAACGAATCCGTCCGTCCGGCTGAGGTACCTGTCCTCCAAGGCCAAGGCGACCACGACGATGGAGGCGACTGCCATGAAAATCATGTCCCGCGTGACCATAATCCTGGAGACGCGCATCGGACGCACTAAGGCTGATATGCCGACGATGAGTCCGATGTTTACTATGACCGAGCCTATGTTTGTGCCGAACCCTAGTGCTGGGTGGTCTTTTGCGATTGATGATATTGCTATCACAAGTTCCGGCAGGCTCAGGAGAAAGGATATGACAATCAAGCCTACTGCCAGGTTGCTTGTGCCAAGGTGGCGTGCGACGTGGACTGAAGAGTCTGTAATCCAGTCTGAGCCGCGCAGTATCAAATAGATTGCAACCAAAAATGCAATCACGTCAAACATCAATAGCATATCAGAAAATATTGGAGTCTGTGGATAAATACCTTGCTGGTTACTGGGCTTTGCTAAAATAGTCTCGTCTGCTCAAAAAGTCTGAAAACTGCTCATTTAGTTTTTTAGCCATGTAGCCATTGCTAAGAGAAGAGTCGAAAAAGCCATAAATCCTGTCGCAATAGCCATTATTATTGTCCAAAAGACTTGTTCATCCAGTAAGGCGTATTCACTAGACCTTAATGTTCCATCCAACTGCTCTTTTTGAGTATTCTCCTTGAGATATTTTCTTAATAGCGATAATCCAAGAAATTGTTTTTCGTTTAATCTCCCTCGCTGGTAGAATAAGAGGACGAAAAACAGGCAAAAGAATCCTATTACAATCCCTAGTAATAATATCAAAATTCCTTTGAATTGAGGCGAGGTTATTAACTCATTTAAAAAATACATTTTGTAGTGCCTAAAGTTTTAACTTAATGATGTGAGGGGGTTTTGAGTTTTATGGTACTCAATAGCCAAGTTTTAACTGCGTAGTCAGCAAGTTTCTTTTGTCTATTGTTTATGTCATCAATATTCCATAATGTTTTTTCGTTTGTCGTCTCGTATATCTGTTTGTTTAATAGAAGGGATGAGCTATTAAATCCCTTCCTTTTAGGGGCTTTGCTCCTAAACTCTGATTTTTCACGGACTTTAAGAGCAAACACTGGTTACTGGGGGTTACTCCATTTTTCTTACTACAATCTCCCAGTCTTTTTCACCTATCTTTTTGCGGTGGATTATCTTATGGCCTTCAGTCTCCAACCCCCGGGGTATGTCTCTTACGGCCTCGTGGGTGTTGACTATAATCCTCAGGACTTGGCCGACGTTCATCCCATCAACAGCATCCTTGGATTTCGTGTAGTTGCTTGGCGCACCGTACTCCCTCACGTCGATTTCTCCGTCGATTTTGTATTCCTCATAGTATTCGCCTTTGAGGTAAGCTTTGGTTCGGTCTTCGCGCGGGTTTTTGAAGAACTCTTTTGCCGGACCGTGTTCTATCAGGCTTCCGAGGTAAAGGTATACAACATAGTCTGCGAGCCTTTTGG
Organism: uncultured archaeon; assembly: GCA_964551365.1. Classification (GTDB taxonomy): domain Archaea; phylum Altiarchaeota; class Altiarchaeia; order IMC4; family SCGC-AAA252-I15; genus CAZKCF01. The sequence goes on along the minus strand of CAZKCF010000045.1, from coordinate 1,928 downwards.
CTTGGTGTATGTTGTGGGTGGACATGATTATAGTGTAGTCTTTGCGCAGTTTCATAATCTGTTGTTCTATCTTGTGGGACGAGACGGGGTCTAATGCTGACGTGGGTTCGTCGCAGAGGAGAATCTTCGGCTTTACCGCGAGCACTCTCGCCAGACACAGCCTCTGTTGTTGTCCTATGGAAAGCTTTACGGCAGGCTCATTAATCCTCTCTTTAAGTTCGTCCCATAGTGCAGCCTTAGCCAGGCTGTCTTCCACTATCGCGTCGAGTGTTTTTTTGTCTCCTATGCCATGCAGTTTCGGACCGTACGCCACATTGTCGTATATTGACATCGGCAGCGGGTAAGGCTTCTGCGATATCATGCCGACTTTCGTCCTCAAGCTTATCACGTCGACGGATTTGTCTAGTACGTTAATTCCATCCACCATTATGCGGCCTGAAGGAACCAAACCCTCGTTGTAGTCTATAAACCTGTTGAAGCAGCGCAGGAATATTGTTTTCCCGCACCCAGACGGTCCTATAACGCAGATTATGTTCTTTTCAGGTATGTCAAGGTTTATGTCCTTGAGCAGGGTTTTCCCTTCATAGAATATGTTCAATTCCTCAACGCTTATGTGTTCCTCAGTCATTCTATCTTATCGTGCTGTCCTCAGACTGCTTGCCAATCTTTCTAGCCAGTGAAGTAAGTAATAATATTACAATTAATAAGATAACAGCCGACGCGTATGCCCGCTCCCTTACTTCCGTGTAGGGCGTCCCAAACTGGAAGAATATTGCAAGCGGCAGAGACGCCACCGGGTCGTAAAGCGACGTCGGGATGTTGTCAGTGTACCCTGCCGTGAAAAGTATTGACGCGGCGTCGCCTATACCCCTGCCGAACGCCAGAATAAGCCCCGTCAGAATACCCGGAGCAGCCTGCCTCAAGGTCACGGAAAGCGTGGTCTCAAGACGCGTCGCACCCACAGCATAAGACACCTCCTTAAGCTCCCGAGGTATCGTGAGAAGAATCTCGTCTATAGTGCGCGTCATTATCGGGAATATCACAAAAGTGAGCGAGATTATTCCGCCGAGAAGCGAAGCCCGCATGCCCAAATACATCATCACTACGAAGCCGAATGCGCCGTAGACTATGGAGGGTATCCCCCAGAGTATGTCCAGCGAAAGTCTGACTAGTTCAGCCAGTCTTGTTTTGCCGAAGTAGTCGCTCTGCAGGAACAATGCTGTGGGGAAGCTTATAATGAACGCGAGTATCGTTGCCCCGCCTGCAAGGTAGACTGACCCGACTATGGCGTTCAAAACGCCGCCTTCCTTCCCCAAGTAGAAGCCTCCTTTCGGCGTCTGCGTTATCATGGAAAAGTTTAAGGCAGGCAACCCCTTCACCAGTATGTCCACTATCATGACAACAAGGCACGACAGCACCAAAAGTATCGACAGAAGACCGAGCGCCCTGAAAAAGTCTTCCTCAAGCCTGCGGAACTCCATCTAACTTCCCTCCGTCTTTATTTTAATCAGAATGGATCTTGCAATCAGGTTGAATGCTATGACTATCACAAGAAGCAACAGCGCCGCAAACATAAGCGCTGAATCATAGAGTGGTATGGACATCATTTCGCCGTAGTTGTTGGCTATTAGTGCCGTCAGCGGGTAAGCTGGGTCAAAGAATGATTTCGCGTGGACTGCCACGTTGCCGACGACCATGAGGACTGCCATCGTCTCGCCGAAAGCCCTGCTGAAGCCGAGAATCACGGCTGAAAAAAGCCCGTGCGCCGTCTTCGGGATTACAACGTGTTTGACGGTCTGCCATCTTGTCGCACCTAACGCGAAAGACGACTCCTTAAGGTCTTGTGGGACGGACATTATCACGTCTTCCATTATCGACAGCATTATGGGCACGACCATGATTGCGAGAACCATTGCGCCGGCGAGTAT
>CAZKCF010000044.1:0-6084 GCA_964551365.1 uncultured archaeon | reverse complement strand
CCACCGGGTCCCGCTCATGCCCGTAGGCCAGAAAGACGCTAACTGCACGCGCTTTGATGGTCCGCCGCGGGTTATTGCATTGTGTTTTTCGATGAAGAATGGTGTGCTCTCGGAGCCTGCTGACGCGTTCGATGATGTGGGCTTCTCTTCGGCGAGGAGGAAGGCTAACCGGATGGCTGATATAATGCGGCGTCATGGGCCGTTCCAGCCTCATCTTCTCCCGCCTGGGGAAATGGAGTACACTACGTTGCCCAACGTGTTGAAGAAGCTGAAGCCCCGGTTCAGGAAAATGTGAGCGTGGAGTGGGCGAATCCCACTCCTTAATCTATTTTTTTTCTAGGGTCTTGTGAGAGCGTTCTTTAGTCTGCTGAACTCTTCTTCTTTCTCAAAATCCAGCCGCCTGAATGTTTCCGGAGTCCTCTCGTAAACGATTATCCTCACGTCAGATGGGTCGGCCGCAAGCGTTTCCCTGTCTAATGCCACAAACGGGTTGCCTGCGACTTCAGCTGGGTAGGTTATCGAGATGCTGTTGGGTGCAAGGCTCTTGAAGAAATCTTCCACGGCGTGCACGTCAACTTTGTTTTTAGAGAAGGCGAGTATGCTGGTCGTCATAGTCTGGTGTTGCTGCGGCAGAAAATTCATTTCGGCGGCGGCTTCTCCGCCAAGCATGGCGGCCACGTTTGCCTGCATCATCTCATGGCCGAAGTCGGCTTTTTTTTCTGTTATGACGTCCAATCCGCCCACCCTAAAGTGGCTTCGGTCGATGTGAGTGTACTCCTCCAATGCGAAACCGCTGCCCGTGGAGTTCAATATCGCGTTGACTTCAGCAAGCCTGCGTGGACTAGCGTAACCCGTAAACCCGTTTGAAACATGCACTCCCGGCATGATAGACCCCAACTCCGCGTAACTTACCAGTGCGCCTTCTTTTGTGTCGTTGATTTCGACTATCTTTAGTCGTCCTCTACTCCTCTTTCTGAATATGTATTGGTCTAGGACGTAGTTGTCCTCCCGCCTGCCAGCGCTTTCTATAAATGGGTTTGCGTCTCCGCCGACTTCCGCAGTTCCTGTGACTTGTATCCCATCGAGGTTGAATCTCCTCTTGAGTGTTTCGTACTGTTGCCTCCAATCCGGGAGTATCCTAATCCCTCCAAGCTTGTTTAGAATCTGCTCGTCTGGTGTTACGCTTCTTTCTGCAGGCTGCTTCTGCTTCATTATACTATAACCCCCGCATTACGGAGATAAATATCAAGCATTTAAGCTGCTGCGGATAATTTAATAAGAGGTGTCTATAATGGCCGCATCAAAGAAAAACAAGGCAAAGAAAAAAGTTAAACCCAAGTATGATACTGAAAAATACAAGAAGAAGGTCCGGGACGAACTAAACAAAGCCGAAGAAAAAATCACCGAACACTATAAGGCTCTTGTTGCAGCTTCCGGCAAAAACTGGGGCAAAGAGTCTAAAAAATACAAGACTCAAATAAAAAAACAATTGAAAAACGCGGAAAAGAAGATAAACGCCAACATCAAAAAGAATCCCGCTCAAGCTGCGGTAGTCGCCTCGGCCATAGGCATCGGCATAGGCGCGGTGGCGATGTCTCTCTTGAAGCGGAGAAAATAGTTTTTTTGGGAGAATGGTAGAAAAAACTCAGAAGTCTAAGAAGGGCGATGTATTCAAGTCTGTTGACGAAAGCCCTGTCGGAACTGTTTTGGATGCGGTTGACGTCGGAGCCAAAATAGCGTCGGCTTACGTGGACCAGCGTTACAAGATAACCAAGACCGTTGACGACATTAAAGACAAGACCGAGCGGAAGGTGGGGGAGATTAAGCAGGAGGCTGTTGAATCCGCCTACAAAGTGAAGAGAGGCTTCATCCAGACGATTGTGGAATCAATACTTCTTGCAACAGGCATTCTATCGCTCATCGGCGGCATCATAATCCTCCTGAGCAAGCAAGTGCCGATAGAATACGTTTTGATTGCATACGGGCTGCTCGTCACCCTAATAGTGCTCTACCAGTCCAAGATGAGGCCGTAAAAAAAAACAGCGGGAACTAAGCGTACTCCAGAACACGCACAAGCTCCCGTTGATTTTCCCCAATCCTGAGGTCTTTGGCCTCGGTTTTCATGGGCGCTGTGTTTACTAGACTAGGCTCCTGCAGGCCATCAAGTCGACTGAGCCTATCGGCGGCTTTTCGTGCCTCACGTCCGGCGCCTTCTTGTGTTTTAGTTTCCTCATCTCCTGCTCCAGTACGGCTTGTTTATATAGTCGTACGCCCTGAGTGCTGCAACGCATCCTCCGCCGACGGCTGTTGCGATTTGCAACGCTCCTCCGGTCACGTCTCCTGCGGCGTAGACGCCGGGGATGTTGGTTTCCTGGCTGCCGTTGACTTTGATGAAGCCTTTTTCGTCTGCTTCAACGCCTGCTTCGGCTGAAAGCTTGGAGTTCGGTTCAGTGCCGACTGAAATAAAAACACCGTCTACGTGAAGTTCCACGCTCCTGCCCTTCTGGTTTAGCCTGACTTTGTCAACCAGATGGCTGCCTGAAATCTCCTCCACAGTAGCCTCCAACACAAGCTCGACGTTGCGGCGTCCAAGCTCCTTCTGGCGGGTTTCCTCAGCCCTAAGCTGGCTTCTCCTGTGAACCAAATAAACTTTCCTCGCCAAACCAGCAAGATACAGTGCGTCTTCGACAGCAGCGTTGCCTCCTCCTACGACGACAACAGTCTTGCCCCTGAAAAAAGGGCCGTCGCAGGTCGCACAGTAGCTGACTCCTCTGCCTGCAAACTCAGCCTCCCCTTTGGCGCCGAGTTTCCGGTGTTCTCCGCCGGTGGCTATCAACAGTGTTTTACACTCGTATTTTCTGCCTCCTGCTTCAACAGTCTTGGTTTCGTCTTTCAGCGATAGTTTTGTCGCCTCCTCCTGCAGGAACTCGACGTTCAGTTTTTCGGCGTGCGCCCTCATTTTTTCCGAAAGCTCGCTTCCGGAGATTGAGTCGTATCCCGGCCAGTTCCCTATCTCCAATGTTAAGTTCATTTGCCCGCCGAACAAGCCTTTTTCGATTACCAGCGTCTTCAGGTTTCTTCTGACGGCGTATATTGCCGCAGTAAGGCCTGCGGGTCCGCCTCCTATGATTATGAAATCGTATTTCATGCGTCAACAAGCCTCCTCAGCAAGCCGGCTCTGTCGTCAGACCTCATCAGTGATGTTCCGACTAGAAACGCGTCAGGCTTCCTAACGCAATTTGTTTTAAGAAAATTTATGTCATCCAGCGTTTTTACTCCGCTTTCCGCGACAAGGAAAACGTCCTCCGGAACAAGCCCGCACAAATCCACAGTAGCGTTCAAGTCCAACTTCATGGAATCCAAGTCCCTGTTGTTGACGCCCAAATACTTTGTTCCAGCAGCAAGCGCGGATTCAACCTCTTTTTTACTGTGCGTTTCGACGACAGTCCAAAGTCCCATCGCGTTTGCGGCAGACAATAGTTCCCCCAGTTTTTTGCCGACGAGTTTTTCAATCAAGAGCACTCCGTCGGCGCCGTATGCTTTCGCTTCCTTAAGCTGTATTACGTCAACTATGAAGTCCTTCCTCATGACCGGGACTCCAACAGCATTCTTGACTGCGCGCAGGTCGTCTAGGCTGCCGTTGAAGTATGTTGGCTCCGTGAGGACTGATATGCATGATGCGCCGTTGTTTGCGTATTCGGCTGCGATTTTACCGGCGTCGGCGTCGCTTATTGTTCCTGTTGACGGAGACGATTTTTTGATTTCAGCTATTATGGTGTTGCCCGTTTTCCTCCTCATGAGAGGTCTCTTGCGTCTGCTCAAGCCTTTTATGGCGTAGTCCAACGCGGCCTCTTTTTCAACGCTCTCTGCCGCCCGTTTTTTCGCCGAAATTGCGATTTCGTCCAGAAAACTCATGTAAAAATAATGTGATTACGTTCTAATTAACCGGCAGATTACCCGCGATACATCATGCTTTTATTCTACGACTTCCACTATCATATCCTTTAACGATGTTCGAGATTACTAACGCTGAGAAGTTAGCTGAGGGAATAAAGCTGGTTGAAGTGAAGGCGCCTTCTGTTGCCAAAAACGCGATGGCGGGGCAGTTTGTCGTGCTGCGTATTAACGAAAAAGGCGAGCGTTTTCCGCTAACCATCTACGACTTCGACAAAAAGAAGGGCACTGTTTCAATCGTTTTCCTTGAGGTCGGGAAGTCAACGAAACTGTTGGGTTCCATGAAGAAAGGCGACAAAATAGCTGATTTTGTCGGACCATTAGGCCACCCATTCAAGGTCGGAAAATACGGCACAGTAGTCTGCGTTGGAGGCGGCGTCGGAGTCCCGGCCACATACCCGATAGCGCGCGCGCTCAAGGAGGCGGGCAACAACGTGATCTCAATAATAGGCGCACGCTGCAGGGATTTGCTTATTCTTGAGGATGAGATGCGTGGAGTCTGCCAGGAGTTGTGCATGACCACCGACGACGGCTCATACTGCAGGAAAGGCTTTGTCACGGACGTGCTGAAAGAGCTTATTGAAAAACAGAAAATAGACTTGGTTGTGGCAGTCGGGCCCATACCCATGATGAAGGCGGTTTCAGACGTCACCCGCGGCAAAGTGAAAACAATAGTCAGCCTCAACCCAATCATGGTCGACGGCACGGGAATGTGCGGCGCATGCCGTGTTGTCGTCGGCGGCAAAGTTCGTTTCGCGTGCGTGGACGGCCCCGACTTCGACGCGCACGAGGTTGATTTCGGCGACTTGGTGCACAGGAACAAAACGTATCTTGCTGAGGAAAAAAAGTCTGTGGAATGCTGTGGGGGTGTTGGAGCATGCCGAAAGTGAAGGCTCCTGAGCAAAATTCCCGGGAGCGCAGTAGAAACTTCAGCGAAGTTGTGTTAGGCTACAGCAGGGAGCAGGCTATTTTGGAGGCGTCGAGGTGCATAGCGTGCGGAAAGTGCGTTCCCGGATGCCCTGTTGGAATAGACATACCTCGTTTCATAAAACTCGTCAAGGAAGACAATCCGGAGAAGGCGATTGAAGTCATCAAGGAGCAGAATAATCTTCCCGCGATATGCGGGAGAGTCTGCCCGCAGGAAAGCCAGTGCGAAAAACTCTGCGTTTTGGGCATCAGGGATCAGCCTGTTGCGATAGGCAGGCTCGAACGTTATGCGGCAGAATACGACAAAACAAATCCCGCAAAACACAAGTCAGGCGGACTCAGGGTCGCTGTCGTAGGCTCCGGGCCGGCGGGTTTGACTGCAGCAGCAGACGTGGCGAAAATGGGCTACAGTGTGACGGTATACGAGTCGCTTCACGAGCCCGGCGGAGTACTCCGCTACGGGATACCCAACTTCAGGCTGCCGCGTGAAATACTCGACAAAGAGCTGGACTCAATCAAAAAACTAGGCGTGAAAATAGAATGCGACACAGTCATAGGATTAACCAAAACATTCGAGGAACTGAAAAACGAGTTTAAGGCAATCTTCATATCAACCGGCGCAGGGCTGCCGCACTTTCTTGACGTGCCGGGCGAGACACTAAACGGCGTGTACAGCGCCAACGAGTTTCTGATTCGCGCGAACCTTATGAAAGCCTACAGGTTCCCCGAGTACGATACTCCTATAAAAGTCGGCGAGAATGTTGCCGTAGTCGGCGCAGGAAACGTCGCGATGGACTCCGCCAGGGTTGCATTAAGACTTGGCGCGAAAAAAGTCAGCATAGTCTACCGCCGCTCCGAAGAAGAGATGCCCGCCAGAAAAGAGGAGATAGAGCACGCGCGCGAGGAGGGCATTGAGATAATGCTTTTGACGTTGCCTGTTGAGTTAATTGGCGAAAACGGGTGGGTGAAGGCTATGAAGTGCGTTAAGATGGAGCTTGGCGAGCCAGACGCTTCAGGAAGGCGCAGTCCTAGAGAACTTAACGGAAGCGATTTTGTAATTCCTGCTGACACCGTCGTCGTCGCAATAGGTCAGGGACCTAATCCACTGTTGCTCCAGAGGGTGCCGGGCCTAATGTTGGACAAAAAAGGCAGGATAATGGTGGATGACAAAGGGATGACGTCAATAAAGGGAGTGTTCGCTGG
>CAZKCF010000043.1:0-6190 GCA_964551365.1 uncultured archaeon | reverse complement strand
TGTGTATATGTTCATTTTACATTAACTATAATGCAAAATAGGTATAAATACTTATTGTTTTTTTACTATAATTTACATAAATTTCACTAAATTTTGAAGAGATACTCAAATAGGGGATATAATAAATCATTATATACAAAATTACAATAAGTTAGTATATTAAATAAACTATTTTTGATTATTTGGTTTTTTTTATAAACATGACACTTATTAATCTGAGTTACCCAGTATAATGTGCATGACTCACAAATTCCAGAAAGAGATGTCCGGGTGCAGCCTCTTCGGCCTAATGAGCGAAAACGGCAGGCAAATCACAGGCAACGACGCCAAAAAAGCCATAACCATAATGCACGACAGAAGCAACGGACTTGGCGGAGGATTCGCCGCATACGGCATATACCCTAAAGAAGCAGAATACTACGCATTTCACCTGATGTACGACAACGAAGAGGTAAAACAAAAAACAGAAGAACACCTCGAACTAAACTACAACATACAAAAAGAAGAAAAGATACCCACACAAAGCACAGAAACAATAAAAAAACACCCTCTACTCTGGAGATACTTCGTGGAAGTAAAAGAAGACAGACCCGACCTAAAGATTGAAGAACTAAGCGAAGAAGACTTCATAGTAAAAACGGTCATGAGCATAAACGTGAACATAAAAGGCGCATACCTCTTTTCAAGCGGCAAAAACATGGGGATATTCAAAGGCGTTGGCTTCCCGGAAGACATCGCAGACTTCTTCAAAATAGAAGACTACAGAGGACACACTTGGACTGCACACGGAAGATTCCCGACCAACACCCCAGGATGGTGGGGCGGCGCACACCCATTCGGACTTCTGGACTGGAGCGTAGTGCACAACGGCGAGATATCATCATACGGCATAAACAAAAGATACTTAGAAATGTTCGGATACAATTGCACGCTATACACGGACACGGAAGTAATGATATACCTATTCGACCTCCTAACCAGAAGACACAAAATACCACTCAAACTAGCGTGCGACATACTGGCAAGCCCATTCTGGAAAGACATAGACAAAATGAAACCCGAAGAAAAAAAACTGCACACCACAATGCGCACAATATACGGCAGCGCCCTAGTGAACGGGCCCTTTGCAGTCATCCTAGGGCACAAAGCAGGCATGGTAGCAATAAACGACCGAATAAAACTCAGGCCGCTGGTAGCGGCAAGAAAAGACGACATGCTATACGTTTCAAGCGAAGAATGCGCGATACGGGAAGTATGCAGTAATCCTGAAAAAGTCTGGTCTCCGCGCGCCGGAGAGCCGATTATTGGAGAAATCAAAACATAAGATGGCTGTTGGTCTTATAGCGCCGGAGTTCAATGTAGAACGATGCGATGAAAAATGCATTAGGTGCAGGGTATGCGAGAAACAATGCCCGTTCCAAGTGCACGGCTACGACAAGGAGAACGACCGCATGTATTCCGACGACATAGAGTGCGTCGGATGCCACAGGTGCGAGTCATTCTGTCCCACAGACGCCATAAGCATAAGGAAAGCTCACGTACAGTACAGAGACAACGCAAACTGGGGCGCAGAATACATTAGGGCGATAAAAAAGCAGGCTGAAGCAGGGGGCATGCTTCTTACTGGAATGGGCAACGACAAACCATACCGCAACTACTGGGACAGTATAGTATTGGATGCATGCCAGGTCACAAATCCTTCGATAGATCCGCTGAGGGAGCCGATGGAACTCAGAACATACTTGGGCAGCAGACCAGACAAGATAGAGACAAACAAAGACGGCACGCTTAAGACAGAGCTTGCGCCACAGCTTGAACTTCAGACTCCGATAATGTTTTCAGCGATGTCCTACGGCTCAATAAGCCTGAACGTGTGCAAGTCGCTTGCGATGGCGGCAGAAGCCTGCGGCACATACTATAACACAGGCGAAGGCGGACTGCACAAAGACTTGTTCAAGTACGGCAAAAACACCATAGTGCAAGTCGCCTCAGGAAGATTCGGCGTCGACACAGACTACCTGAACGCAGGCGCAGCAATGGAAATAAAAATAGGCCAAGGCGCGAAACCAGGGATAGGAGGACACCTGCCCGGGGAAAAAGTCACGAAAGAGATATCAGAAACCCGCATGATACCTAAAGGAACAGACGCCCTATCGCCTGCGCCACACCACGACATATACTCCATAGAAGACTTACGGCAGCTTATTTATGCGCTGAAGGAAGCGACAGACTACCAGAAGCCAGTATCGGTGAAAATAGCTGCAGTACACAACTCGGCGGCAATAGCCAGCGGCATGGTGAGGGCGGGAGCAGACATAATAGCATTAGACGGATTCAGAGGAGGCACAGGCGCAGCCCCTACAGTCATAAGAGATAACACAGGCATTCCAATAGAACTTGCGATAGCTTCGGTCGACCAGCGCCTGCGGGATGAAGGCATAAGAAACAGGGCGTCAATAGTCGCGGCAGGAGGATTCAAAAACAGCGCGGACATAGTGAAAGCAATAGCTCTCGGCGCGGACGCAGTATACGTTGCCACAGCCGCTTTGGTAGCGTTAGGCTGCACGCTATGCCAGAAATGTTACACCGGAAAGTGCGCGTGGGGGATAACCACGCAGGACCCTTACTTGACGAAGAGGGTCAACCCGGAGATGGGCTCGAAACGCCTGAGTAACTTGCTCAACGCCTGGAGCCTTGAGATAAAGGAGGTTTTAGGCAGCATGGGAGTCAACGCGATAGAGAGCCTGCGAGGCAGCAGGGAGCGCCTGAGAGGCATCGGACTAAGTGAGGTGGAGTTGGAGATACTTGGCATAAAACATGCTGGTGTTTGAGATGAAGAGAGTTTACCCTATAGAGGAATATTGCATGGGATGCGGTTTGTGCGAAGTTTACTGTTTGGTCGAGCACTCAAAAAGCAAGAGGATTGTAGATGCTTACAGGAAGGAGTTCCCGAAGGCAATGCCGTTGAACCATGTTGAGGAAAACGGCAGTACGTCAATAAGCTTGTCGTGCAGGCACTGCGAAGACCCACTGTGCGTTAAGGCGTGCATGACAGGGGCTATGAAAAAAACAGAAGACGGCAGAGTGGTGGTCAATAAAGAAAAATGCGCTGGATGCTGGATGTGTATTATGGTTTGTCCTGTTGGGGCGATACAGCCTGACAAGACCAACAGCACGGTTGCGTCAAAATGCGACTTGTGTGTTGAAAGAGGCACGCCAGTATGCGTCGAACGATGCCCGAACAAGGCGTTGGTTTATGAAGACCGAGACGGGGGAAATTAGACACGTTATAATAGGCAACTCTGTTGCCGCAGTCGGGGCTATAGAAGCAATGCGGGAAGTCGATAGAGTTAGCTCCATAACGGTCATATCAAATGAGCCGTATCACGTTTACTCCCGGCCCATGATACCTAAGATTCTGTCAGGCAGCATTAAAAGCGAGGGCGATATGAACTACAGAGACGGCGACTTTTATGTTAAAAACAACGTGAAAACAATCTTGGGGAAGACGGCAGTTAAGGTAGATGTCGAGAAAAAACAGGTGATGCTGGAAGACAACACGATAAGTGAATACGACAAACTTTTGATTGCAACAGGCGGCACCCCCGTCATCCCTGAAATAAAAGGTTACGACTGCGACGTTATGACCTTCGTCTCATGGAATGACGCAAAAAGGCTGCGTGATGCTGTCGAAGGCAAACGCAAGTGCGTTGTGGTAGGAGCCGGCCTCATAGGACTGAAAGCCGCGGAAAGCCTTAAAGCCATTGGAAAAGAAGTGACGGTTATTGAACTCGCAGACCGAGTGTTAAGCGCAATAACTGACGAGAAGTCGTCAGCTATTATGAAGAGTGTTTTTGATGAAAATGGTGTTAGGATAATAACCAAGAATTCTGTCCAAGAGATAGTCCGGGAGGACAATAGGATAGTGGGCGTATTGCTGAAAGACGGTATGAAAGTCGAATGCGATGTGGTTGTCTTGGCGATTGGTGTGCGGCCGAACATTGGTGTCGTGAAAGATAGTGGAATCAATGTCAACCGGGGCATTGTCGTCGACAGGCACATGATGACGAACGTCAGGGACGTGTATGCTGCCGGTGATGTGGCAGAAGCCTACGACCTTCTGAACAACGAAAACCGGGTTATTCCCATATGGCCTAACGCGTACATTCAAGGCAGCGTCGCAGGCTACAATATGGTTGAAGTAGACAGGGAATATAAGGGAGGCTACATAATGAACTCAATAGAGTTTTACGGAACACCCATAATGTCTTTCGGGCAAATAATCGAGGGCAACAACTGCGAGGTTATCTCAGAATACAACCCAGATGACAGATCATACAAGAAAATTGTGGTAAAAGAGAACAAAGTCGTTGGCGCAATACTAGTTAACCGGATAGAGCGGGCGGGAGTCATAAACAGCCTGATAAGGGACAATGTTGACGTCTCTTGCTTCAAGAAGAGTATATTAGACGACAACTTTGGATTGATTATGCTACCGAAGAGAGCGAGAAATGAACGTATGGAGGGCAAATATCATGCTTGAGATAAACGCTAAAGGCTTAGGATACAAGGAGCTCAATAAAAAAATACGTGAAGTTGCGGCAAAAGGCGGAAAAGAGGTTGCATTGAAGAACGTTAACGGCCAACGCTATATCGGTGATGGCATAAAAGCGAAAACAACGATTACAATAGAGGGAGTCCCAGGAAACGACTTGGGCGCCTTCATGGACGGCCTGGAAATCATAGTCAAAAACAACGCGCAAGATGGCGTTGGCAACACCATGAATTCTGGGAAAATCGTTGTTCATGGTAATGCTGGTGACGTCTTAGGCTATGGCATGCGTGGTGGCCGAATATTCGTCAGAGGGTGCGTTGGCTACAGAGCTGGCATTCACATGAAGTCTTTCGGGGAAAACAAGCCGGTGATTGTCGTGGGAGAGCGTTCCGGGGATTTCTTGGGGGAGTACATGGCGGGTGGCGTAATCGTTTTGCTTGGCTTGAAGGGCGATAAAGACAGGGAGCTTACTGGGGATTATGTTGGTACTGGAATGCACGGGGGAGTCATTTACGTTAGAGGAGCGGTAGACAAGACGCTTCTTGGCAAGGAAGTTGAGGCAGCTGAGTTAAGCGGCGAAGACAACGTTTTCTTGGAGAAAGTACTCAGGGAATATTGCGACGACTTTGGTTTGGATTACGGCAAGTTGATGGAACCGGAATTCATTAAGCTTTACCCACACTCTTCAAGACCCTATGGTAGGCTGTACACATACTAGGGGTTATAATTCGATGCCGTGCGATTCCTTAACGACGTTAAGAACCACCATAGTGTAGGTTCTCTTCACGTCAGGCATGGACAAAATCTTTTTCACAAGCGCGTTAAGGCTGTCGCGGTCCCTGAATTTTGCAACCACTAGGGCGTCGTACTCTCCTGTAACATCGTATACTGCGGAAATGTTGGGTTCGTCAGCCAGCTTGCTTTCTACTGCAGGAAGCTTGCCGCCTTCAACAATTAAGCCTATTATTGCAGTGAGGTCGTAACCGATTTTGGAGAAGTCTATGTCGGCTATAAACCCCTTCAAAACACCCTCTTCGCGTAGTTTCTTTACTCTGTTGTAGGCCGTGCCCTCGGATATGTCCAGCTTTTCCGCCAGCTCCTTAAAGCTCTGCCGCGCATTAGCCCTCAGCTCGCGCAGTATGCTTATATCGACTTCGTCAATTTTCATGCAACGTTTGAGGTGCCAAAAGAGCAGAGTATCCTTTGGCACCAGATGGTTTGGTCTACTATTTGAAGGTGCCGGTATTTATAGTACCTCAAGGTATCTGTTTATTTCCCAGTCGCTGACCTGTATGCGATACTCGTCCCACTCCATCTTCTTCGCGGCAAGATACTTTTCGTACGTGTGGCTGCCTAGCGCATCTTTCACAATCTTGCTGTTTTGCATCTCGGAGATGGCTTCGCCCAGAGAACCCGGAAGCGTTTTGATGTAGAGTTCTTCTAGTCTGGCGTTGTCGAACTCATAGACGTCTTCTTCAATGGGCTTGGGCGGCTTCATGTTTTTCTCAATTCCATCGAGTCCTGCGTGAAGCATTACAGCAAAGGCTAAATATGGGTTGCAGCTTGGGTCTGGGCAGCGTAATTCAACTCGGGTTGACTTCTCTCTGCCGGGGCTGTAGCGGGGCACTCTTATTA
>CAZKCF010000042.1:5939-6253 GCA_964551365.1 uncultured archaeon | reverse complement strand
CACAAGCTCTGCGTTTCTGCTTGCCATACAGCAGTACAAGCCGTCCTCGTTCTACATAGTCGACGAGCTTGACGCGGCCTTGGATAAAAAGAACTCGCTCATGCTGGCTGAGATGCTGAAGAAATCTGACGCACAGTTTATTTTAATAACCCACAACAACTCCGTCATAAAGTACGCGAACACGGTTATCGGCGTCTCAATGAACAAAGGGGTGTCGGGAATAGTTGGCGTAAGGCTTGGTGAAAACGCAAGCTGAATGCACGGAAAGCAGAATCTACAGTAGACGTGAACCCAAACTCTCCCAATTCCCCAAA